>NZ_JBHSQV010000154.1:0-29509 GCF_042658665.1 Marinicrinis lubricantis | reverse complement strand
ATGATCGTCATCCTCCATGTGCACGGTTTTTCATCGTATTTCAACGATTTCCTTGCATATGAATTCGACAAAGAATGCCTCAAACCCTTGCTGTTACTGGATTTTTTAATCGTTCAGCAAGCCCTAAGTAACCGAGCATTTTGAGCGTTCTCGCCACAGATTCAATTCCTTCAATGAGCCTTCGGTTGACGGTACTCTCACTCATGATGCTTTCATATCTCATCACAATGATCTTATAAGCCATTCCGTCCATATATCTCATTTCAATAATCTTCTTCGAATCCTCATCGATGATCACTCGGCACGCTGCTTCGATATCCTGTACAAGCCGCTGAATGTCTTCTGGCGCTGCGCCGAATTCATTAAGCATCGTCTTCATTTTTCGAAATTGTGAAAGCCATTTTTTTGTTTTTTGATATTCCGCTGGAGTGACCGTCTGAAACCATTCCACCTGTCCAAAGTCGATTTCTGCCGCCATCATCACTACCATCCTCTCTTATGTATTGATCGTGTTTAAGTTATCGTTTCATTGTTCGGAATCGGAGGGCTTGGGTATTGCACATTTCACCAAACTTCGCAAAATGCATAGTTTTAATCGATGGTTCGCCGATTCCATTTCATATTCTGTTGATCTACTTTGCGTTTTGCATTGTTTATTCATCATACTACTTGAACAAACAAATTTCAATGCATTATGCAAAGTTATTTCAGAATAAACTTCACACTTTGCGTAGTGAATGGTATAATATAAGACAGGTGATGACAATGTTCAATGGAAATCGTTTGCGTAAACTGCGCAAAGAACGTGGGTTAACGGCAAAAGAGTTTGGTCAAAGGTTCCAATTGGCAGAATCAACGATCTCCGGCTATGAGAATGGAAAGAGGGAACCGGATTCCGATAAACTGAACAGCTTTGCTGACTTTTTTGGTGTAACCACCGATTATTTACTAGGTCGTACAGACGATCCGGAACGGACTTCGGCTTCTGAACCTCCCCAGCACAGGAACGCCCCTTCCGTCCAATCTATGGATGAAATCAAAGAGGAACCAGAAGTCCAATTTCTTATGCGCGCGAGGGAAGATTTATCGCCGAAGGCGTATGCTAAATTCATTAAACTCATGGAAGAGGCTAAAAAGGCTTTCGAGGAAGAGGAAGAAGATTGAAGAATGGGGGTTAGCGACATTGTATTTACCGAATTGGAAGCATCCCCGATTCACACTTGCGGAATCGAGCGGCGAAAGCCGTGCTTCGTGAATTGGGAAACCCCCAGCCGCCAATACCTATCGATGCCTATATTCAATCGCATAACTGGGAAATTAGAAGAGAAGAATTGTTCGGACCTGACGGTTATATGCTGAAAATTTCAAAAAAGAAGCGTTCTAAATTTTTTATTTTCTTGGCCACGGATCCTGATCCTGAAGCTACGTACAATGAAGACATTATTCAAAAACGGCAATTTTTCACCCTTGCTCATGAACTCGGGCATATCTTACTGCATGGTCAATATCTTGTGAACAGTCAAGCGATCCCAGCATCAATGAACTCGGTGATGGAAGTCGAGGCGAATTGGTTTGCCTCCAGACTGCTTATGCCCAATTATGTATTTCAGCATGTCGTGGATCTTGTGCCCGAAGAGCTGGCTGCAAAATGCGGTGTGAACAAATCCGCAGCAGAGATCAGACTGAACCATCTGAGCCCTAATATGAGAGATTCCCTGATCCAATCCGTACGGCTGCATAAATGGCCTCTTCACTCCCCGCTTGAGTATGATCCAAACGACGTGCATTTCTATGATCATTGGAATAATATGGAGGAGGTACTTCAAGAAAGTCAATTACTTGTCATTTGTAAGAGATGTGGTTTGCTGCATAATGAGAGAACGCTGTGGGGTTCTTCCTGCCGTGAATGCAATCAGGAGACACTCGTTGATATCAGGAGCATTGTGCGTTCACATCTTATACAGTCTCAATCCAACGAAATGTCACCGTAATCCGTTCATCTTGAGTCATTCATCCTTTTAAACGTTGCTTCCTCCTTCTCTTCCTTTGATCCCCATTCAAAAGCCCACTTTCATGAAAACGTTGCTTCTCCCGCTGGATTCAATGTCGGCAACAACATCGCTTCCTTTTCCTCATGTAGATCAGCGCTGCCTCCTCCACAAATCGTTACCGATTGCTCAGCCCTTTCCAGTACCGTGCGGTTCTTTCGCCGCTCACCTTCCACATAGAAACTACCTCCCTTAAGCCTTTTTTTTTCTTATCCGCTGCATTGTCGTTTTTCTTAAGACAGTATTTGTGTAATCGAGATACGTACCCTGCTCATTTCTCCCCTTTTTCTGAATACATTAGTATAAACCCCATCAAACCCGTGAACAGATGGCAAGTCATAAGGAGGGTCCGTGATGAATAAACAAGAGATGCTGGAACTGGAAGCGGCCATTGAGCATATTACCGGCATTGCCAAAGATTTTGGGTTGGACTTTTTCCCGATGCGCTATGAAATATGTCCGGCAGATATCATTTATACGTTCGGCGCATACGGCATGCCGACCCGCTTCAGCCATTGGAGCTTTGGCAAAGCCTTTTACCGCATGAAGACACAGTATGATCTCGGTTTAAGCAAAATTTATGAGCTCGTCATCAACTCCAATCCCTGTTATGCGTTTCTCTTGGAAGGAAATTCACTTATTCAAAATAAACTAATTGTCGCCCATGTGCTGGCACACTGCGACTTCTTCAAGAACAACGCCAGGTTCCGCAACACCAACCGAGATATGGTCGAGACGATGTCGGCAACGGCAGAGCGCATCCGCAAATATGAAATGGAATACGGTATCGACAAGGTGGAGACGTTCCTCGACGCGGTGCTGGGCATCCAGGAGCATATTGACCCTAGTGTGATACGGCCAAAGCAGAACCATCCTGCACAAGAATCTAAGCCCGCATCGAAGAAGACCTCCGAATACGACGATCTATGGGCACTTGACGAATTCCACGCCGAGAAAATCACTGAACCGACTGACTTTGAAGTCGAGCCCTTTCCCGCCAAACCGGAAAAAGACCTGCTTCTCTTCATTGAAGCCCATTCCACCGTGCTAAAGGATTGGCAGCGAGATATTATCACGATGCTGCGAGACGAAATGCTTTACTTTTGGCCGCAGATCGAAACGAAGATCATGAACGAAGGCTGGGCTTCGTATTGGCACATTCGCATTATGCGCGAGCTGGACTTAACATCCGAAGAGACGATCGAATATGCGAAGCTCAATTCCGGCGTTGTGCAGCCTTCGACTCACAGCTTAAACCCTTATTATCTTGGCCTCAAAATATTCGAAGATATTGAAGAGCGTTGGGGTCGGGAGAAGATGTTCGAGGTTCGCGAGCTGGATTCGGATATTTCGTTCCTGCGCAACTATTTGACCAAAGAGTTGGTCGAGGATCTGGATCTTTACGTCTTTGAGAAGCAGGGCCCCGAGTGGAAAATTACCGACAAAGCGTGGGAGAACGTCCGCGACCAGCTCGTCTTCTCCAAGGTCAACGGCGGATTTCCCTATTTGACCGTAACCGACGGCAACTATAACGGCCAAGGGGAGCTGTATCTTCTTCACTCGTTCGAAGGCATCGAGCTTGATCTGAAATATATTGAGAAGACGCTGCCTTATGTATACCGCTTGTGGGGCAAACCGATTCATCTGGAGACGACCGTAGAGCAAAAGCCCGTTCTCTTCTCATACGATGGCAAGAAGTGCCATCGCAAGTTTATGTAATCCCCCTTGAACTTAAAGGCCTCAAAATCAGCAAATTGTTGATCCTATGCTCTGGAAAGAAACTGCTCTTTCCAACAAAGGATCCAAGACTGGTTTTGAGGTTTATTTCTATGGTTGTGGAGCCTTTTCCATATTTTTTTCATAAAAATAGGCTCCTTGGAAAATAATTAAATCATGAATAAGAAGTTTTCGACGGATTTCTGGAAAAGGAACGAACCCTACCGATGAGCATATTTATATCCCGCAGCAAAAAGAAGAAGCCGCCTACCGAACCTATGCAAGAGCAGATGGCCGTACCGCAAAAGGAGGTTCAATTGCTGCTGCATTCATCCTTGGCGGAAAACATTCAATACATTGAAGAAACGATGGGGAAAAGCGACGACCTCATCATTCGTTACTGCGCTATCCCAATTTCCGGCCAGCAGGACATACCTGCCGCCATCATTTATATCGACGGGTTAACCGATCAGCAGATGATTCAGCAAGGGTTGATCCATCCAATTACCCAATTGACTGTGGTAGAACATGCGCTCAACCCACACTCCTTGGTTGACTATCTAAAATCCCATGTTCTCATGTCTACCAATTTAGGAGAAACCGATTCCTTTCATGATGTCTTTAATCAGCTGCTGGATGGCAGAAGTCTGCTCCTGCTCGACGGGTTTCCTGTCGCCTTAACCTATAACGTCACCGGCGGTAAAACCCGCAACGTAGCAGAGCCTTCCTCGGAAACCGTCATTCGCGGGCCTAAGGAAGCATTCACTGAAACAATGCGCACGAATACGAGTATGATTCGCAGACGAATTCGCGATCCTCATTTGAGATGTGAAGAGCTTCGCGTTGGCAAGGTCACGAAAACCGATATTACTTTAATGTATATCGAAGGGATCGTGAACGAATCCGTCCTGCAGGAAGTTCGAAAAAGGCTGGGCGAAATCGATATCGACGGCGTGCTGGAAAGCGGATATATTGAGGAACTGATTGATGATAAAGGCTACAGTCCATTTCCTCGCATATACTATACGGAGCGCCCTGATGTAGCTTCGGCCAATATATTGGAGGGCAGGGTTGCGATCATTACTCAAGGCACGCCGTTTGTTCTCATCGCCCCCACCTTATTCATTCAATTTTTTCACGCGGCTGAGGACTATTACCAGCGATTCGATATTGCTTCGCTGATCCGGCTGCTGCGATTTTTATGTTTCTTTATCGCGCTGCTCGCGCCTTCTTTATACATCGCAATCACAACCTTTCATCAGGAAATGCTGCCTACACAGCTGCTGATCAGTCTGTCCGCACAACGCGAAGGAACGCCTTTCCCGGCTTTTGTGGAAGCGGTCATCATGGAAATCGCCTTTGAGATTCTGCGTGAGGCCGGGGTAAGGATGCCTCGTGCCGTCGGTCAAACCGTCTCAATAGTAGGTGCGCTCGTTATCGGTCAAGCTGCGGTCGATGCAGGGATCGTGTCTGCGGCGATGGTCATTATCGTATCTATTACCGCCATCGCCAACTTTGTAACACCGAATTACAATTTGGCCATCGCGGTTAGAATTCTCCGATTCTTATTTATGCTGCTTGGCGCGACCTTCGGCCTTTATGGGATTACCATCGGTCTCATTGCGATGGTGCTCCACTTAACTTCGCTCAGCTCCTTTGGTCTTCCTTATATGTCTCCAATGGCTCCTTTGAGGAAGGCTGACAAGAAGGATGCGATGATTCGATTCCCGTGGAGGCGAATGATCAAACGACCTTCGTTTATTGAGAAGAAGAACAAAATACGGCAGAAACCACCGAAGTCATCTTCGAACAAATAATGTACAACATTCGAGACAGGGAGGGATGAGGCTCATGAGAAGGCGTGCTGTGGCTCTGCTCATCATAATGATACTGCTTGTCACAACCGGCTGTTGGAGCCGCAGAGAATTGAATGAGCTGGCTCTCGTCGTAGGACTATCCATCGATGCCGCGCCTAACAATCAATTCGATGTAATGGTTCAGGTCGTCATCCCCTCCCAAATTTCGACACAGGACACCGGAGGCGGGAGAGGCGGGGGACAAACGACAGTGACATCCTATGAAGCACGAAATAAAAGTATTTTCGAGGCATTCAGGGAAATGAAGACCAGTGCCCCGCGGAGACTTTATTTTTCCCATCTGCGGATTCTTATTTTAGGGAATGATTTGGCGGAAAAAGGGATCGCGAACGCCTTGGAAAGCTTGACCCGAGATCCTGAATTTCGCAGCGACTTTTACGTAGCCATCGCCAGAGACCACAAAGCGTCCGATTATCTAAAAATCATGACACAGCTCGAACAAATTCCCGCGAATAAATTGTTTGATTCATTAGAGCTCGCTCAGCGAATTTGGTCTGAAGCACACGCTATTACCGGTAACGAATTGATCAACGATATGATCAGCCTTGGAAAAGAAGCAGCCATTACTACACTCAGCATGACGGGTTCCAAGGAGCAGGGCATGAAACCGGCGAATGTGGAGCTAATCGATCCGCCTGTCCGGATGAAGTTTCGCGGACTGGCTGCATTGAGAAGAGATAAAGTCGTCGGTTATTTAGATACCAACGAGAGCAGAGGCTACAATTACATCACCAACAATGTTCACATTTCCGCCAAGAACCATCTGTGTCCAGAACAATCCGATTATTGGGTACTTGAAGTGCGCAGCGCCAAAAGTAAAATCAAAACTCAAATCAATCAAGGCCTTCCCACAGCTACGATCAAAATTGAAATGGAGGGGGATATTTCTGAATACCGGTGCAAAGAAGACCTGACGAATCCAAAAACCATCAACACCTTAGAACAGATCAATGATGAAGAAATTGAAAAGATGATTATGAAATCTGTGAAGAAAGCTCAATCCTTGCGATCCGATATATTCGGTGTCGGTGAAAATATCCATAAGCAGCATCCGAAGGTATGGAAGCAGCTTAAGTCCGATTGGCCAAGCATCTTTTCAGATATGAAATTCGAAATTGAGTGCAGCACGACAATTCAGAGAACAGGGACACTCAACAAATCGTTCCTGAATCAATTGGAAGGTCACTAGTCGATGGCGGAAATTGTATTCTTCGTTACAGCAGCGGTCATTGCCGGTATAGTGGAGGGAAGAAAGCTGTACCGCAATCGATGGATGAAGGAATTGGTCTTCCTTCTCATCCTGCTGACCATGATCATTGGGATGAGCATCTACTATGGTGTCGGCGGAAAGGTAGTAAATGTGCTAGATATTGTACTTCAATTATTTCTGCCAATTACGGGCTGGATTCAAGATGTGTTCTTTTCTCAGGGGGCGGGAGCGTGAATCAACATCAAACTGAACATCCAATCACCGCGTTGCAGCTTGGCATGCTTGTCTTCATGCTTGTCTTGGGGGTTGCCTCTCTGGCATCCCCCTCGATCACCTCGGCTGTCGCCAGACAAGACGCGTGGATCTCGTTACTGGCTTCACAGCTGTTCGGCCTGCTGGCCACATGGATGTATGCAGCACTAATCAAGCGCTCACAAGGCCTGAATTGGATCCCTCTGCTGCGGACCGCATTTCCCCCCTGGATGGGGACCGCGCTCGGCATGATGTACGTGCTGTATAATTTTCTGCTTACGTTCACGCTCATATATTTCACCAGCGTTTTCCTCAGTACTTACGTATTGCCCGAAACGCCGATCATCACGATTCAAGTCCTTCTTGTCAGTGCACTGGCCTTTGGAATGTATCTTGGATTTTATACGATAGCCCGAAGCGCTCAAATTATTTTTCCTTGGGTTCTGTCTTTAATGTCCATCCTGTTCATTTTTTCCATTCCGGATATGAAGATAGGCAACCTGCTGCCAGTGTTAGATAGAGGAGTAATGCCCGTCCTTCAAGGCATGCTTACGGTGATTGGCATTCCGAATTTAGAGCTGTTCTTATTGCTTAGCGTCACGAGCTTGGTCCGCGATCAAAAGAAAATCCCCAAAATGTTGTTCAGAGGAATGATATTTGGGAATATATGCATTTTGATTATTACGCTGCTGACGCTGCTCGTACTTGGCGCAGAACAAGCAAGTATAAGTGTTTTTGCAGGCTTCGAACTAGCACGGCGAATTCATATCGGAGAAGTATTCCAGCGAATCGAGGTGGTGGTCGGCGGTTTTTGGATTTTGTCGATCTATTTCAATATCGCCGTCTGTTATTACGCTGTGCTCGACAACCTGAAGGATGTTTTCAAGCTGGCCAACTATCGGTTCATGATCGTTCCCATATCGCTGCTTCTTATCATATTTTCGTTAAGCCAATATCCCAGCTTTATTTTCTACGCCCACTTTGTGAATAACGTTTGGTATTTGTTCCATCTTGTCATCGGCTTACTGATCCCGTTCACTGCACTTCTCATGATGCATTTCAAGGTGAAAAGGAAAAAAAGGAGCAAGTAACATGACATCGATTACACGGCAACAATTATTTAGTATGATCTTTTTGTTTGAAATGGGCAGCGCAGTCATCGTAGGATTGGGCCTGCAGGCAAAACAGGACGCATGGATTTCGATTGGGATTGGCATGCTGTGTGGAATCAGCATTTTCACCGTGTATTTGTACCTTTTCAGCCTATTCCCGCAGCTGACGCTGCTTGGTATTCTGAGAAAAGTACTGGGCAAATATGCGGGTACTCTTTGTTCTGTGTTGTATATTATGTATTTTTTTTATCTGGCTTCCAGGGTCATGAGGGATTTCACCGGACTGCTATTGATGACCTCCCTGCAGGAAACGCCCCCTTTTGTCATTAGCGGAACGATGACGATGATCCTGATATACTGCATTTACTTGGGTACGGCGGTGCTGGGTCGAACGAGTGAAATTCTATTTGCAGTATTTATTCTGTTCTGGGTATTTTCTTTCGCATTGCTTGGGGTCAGCGGTTCCATGAAATTCAGCAATCTTCTGCCTGTGCTGGATCAGGGATGGGGTCCCATACTAAAGGCTTCATTTCCCTTGACCATGACTTTCCCGTTTGGAGAGTCCATTGTTTTTCTCATGTTCTTGAACCGACTCCAGCAGAAGAAGAAGCTATCGCGTATCTGCTTGATTTCACTGGCGATAAGCGGTCTCATTCTAATGCTGACCATCGCGATGGATGTGATGGCACTAGGTCCGGAGCGGGCATCGATGGAACAGTTCCCATTCCTCTCGGCGGTTAGCCGTATTCAAATTGGCGACTTCATTCAGCGGCTTGATGCGATCGCGATCTCGACGCTCATCATCGGTGCTTTTTTTAAAATCGTCGTTTTCTTTTATGCATCCTATATCGGGATTCAAGAGCTGATTCCGGCTTTTCGGGAAGGCAAAAAAATGTTATTCCTTTTAATCGCTATGGGCGTCAGCATCATGGGTTTGACCCTCCTGATCGCTAACAATTTCATACAACATTTGTATATCGGTTTGCAGCTGGTTCCCCTCTATCTTCATGTACCATTTCAATATGTTGTGCCCTGCCTCATTGCAGTATGGGCGTATCTGGTTTATACCAAAAAAGCCGCCCCGAAGGCGGCTTAAACAAGCTGTGGCATCTGTGGACTCTCCGGCACAAACCGGTTATCGGTTCAACAGGCTTCCTACATATCTTAAGAGCTCATTCGCGCTGGCCGTCGTGTAGCCATGTTCTTCTACCAAGCGCCGAATGACTTCATTGATTTTCTTCAGCTGATTCTCGTTCGGGGTTTTCGTTGACGTCGTAATTTTGACGATATCCTTAAGATCCGCGAACAGCTTCTTCTCGATGGCCTCTCGCAGCCGCTCATGGCTGCTGTACTCGAAATTTTTGCCTTTCCGGGAATAGGTAGACATCCGGATTAATATTTCTTCGCGGAACGCCTTCTTCGCATTTTCGGAAATGCCGATTTGCTCCTCGATCGAACGCATAAGCCGCTCATCCGGATCCAATTCATCTCCAGTCACTGGATCCTTCACCTTGCCCCAATGACAGTACGCTTCGATATTGTCTAAATAGTTTTCAAACAGTGTCCTGGCCGATTCGTCAAAGGAATACACGAACGCCTTCTGTACTTCCTTTTTCGCCAATTCGTCATATTCCTTCCGAGCGAGTGAAATGAAGTTTAGGAACGTCACTCGTTCTTCTTTGGTAATCGACGGATGCTGATCGAGTCCTTCCTTCAGCGAACGCAGTACATCAAGCGCATGGATGTGATCTAAATTATGGCGAATTAACGCGCTGGAGATCCGGTTTACGACATACCGCGGGTCGATTCCCGTCATTCCCTCTTCCAGAAATTCATTCTGCATTTCCTTCAAATCCGCTTCCTTGTAACCCTCTACCGATTCACCATCGTAAAGTCTCATTTTCTTCACCGGATCCATGCCCTGCTTCTTGCTTTCCTTCAGCCGAGTCAAAATAGAGAACATCGCCGCCGTTTTTAACGTATGCGGCGCAATATGGACATGCCTCAGGTCGCTCTGCTGAATAAGTTTGTCATATATTTTTTCTTCAGCGGACACCTTCAAATTATACGGTATCGGCATGACGATCATTCTGGACTGCAGCGCCTCGTTCTTCTTATTGGAGATAAAGCTTTTGTATTCCGATTCGTTCGTATGGGCGATAATGAGTTCATCCGCACTGATCAGTGCGAATCTACCTGCCTTGAAATTGCCCTCCTGTGTTAAGGAAAGAAGATTCCAAAGAAACTTCTCGTCGCATTTCAGCATTTCCTGAAACTCCATAATCCCCCGGTTCGCTTTATTCAGCTCCCCGTCGAAGCGATACGCGCGTGGATCCGATTCCGAGCCGTACTCCGTAATCGTCGAAAAATCGATACTTCCCGTCAGCTCAGATATATCCTGCGATTTGGGGTCGGAAGGACTGAAGGTCCCGATGCCGATCCGTTTCTCTTCGGAGAAAAAGATGCGCTGTACCGGCACTTGTTCGATCTGTCCGTCAAACTCCGCCTGCAGCCTCATCATACATGAAGGACATAAGCTTCCTTCGATGCGAACTCCCAGCTCTTCCTCGGCTTCCGGTCTCAGCTCATGCGGGATGAGATGAAGCGGCTCCTCCTGCATCGGGCAGCCCTTGATCGCATAGACAGCTCCTTCATCTGTACGAGTGTAGCTTTCAAGTCCTTTTTTCAGCATGGTGACCAGTGTCGATTTCCCTCCGCTGACCGGTCCCATCAGCAGCAGGATACGTTTTCGTACATCAAGCCGCTTGGCGGCAGAATGGAAATATTCCTCCACGAGCTTTTCCATCGTTCGATCCAAGCCAAAAATATCGTTTTCGAAAAACTTGTATTTCTTATGTCCATCCGCCGTTTCCTCAATGCCGTGCGAAGCAATCATATCATACACCCTCGCATGGGCTGTTTTGGCGACCGATGGCTTTTCCTTCACAATTTCAATATATTCGGCAAAAGTGCCTTCCCAAGCCAACTCCTTTTCCTTCGTCCGGTAATCTGTCAGCTTTTTAAAAATATCCATGGCTGCCTCCTTCCTTTTGTAGCCCGCAGATGGATAAGATTCGATGAACCCAGGGCATTGGGTAATCATGAAGGCGAGCTTCAATACGTTACCGAATCCTTCTCCTTGTGAATTTCATAGTTGTTCTAATACGTATGCAGAAAAGGATAAGAAGTTTCCGACAAATTCGGGAGAAATCAGCATTTCGCCTATGCTATAATGTCACTACATCAGACAAGGGAATGAAATCGATGCGGGAAACCGATTTATATGTACCGGTAAAGGAATATTTGGAATTCATAGGCTATGAAGTCAAAGCGGAAGTGATGGACTGTGATGCCGTCGCATATCGAAGCGACCTGGAGCATCCGATCATCCTTGAGCTCAAGCTGCAGTTTAATTTATCAGTCGTTCTCCAAGCAGTCGATCGATTGTCGATGAGTCCAACCGTATATATCGTCATTCCATCGGATTGCGGTCCGATCAAAACCCGTTCGAAAAAAAGGGCCGTCGTCAGATTATGCCGCATGCTTGGTATCGGCCTCATCTCGGTCAGCTTGCTGAAGCGCGGGGGTGGTCTTGTCGACATCATTTGCGAGCCGGAACCGTACCAATTTCCACTGCAGGAACGAAAGTCGGCTAAGCTGATGAAAGAATTTCAAGGAAGGGTCGGGGATTTCAATCAAGGAGGCAGCACGCGTACGAAAAGGATGACTGCCTATCGCCAAAAAGCACTCCTACTCGCAGCGCTGTTGGAAGAGCATGGGATGTCTTCCCCCGCTCAATTAAAAGCGATCAGCGGTATCGTCAATGCGGGCATCTTGCTGAGGCAAAATGTATATGGATGGTTTGAACGAATTGCCAAAGGCCAATACACACTGAGTCCTGCCGGTATAAAGGCATTACAGGAATACAGTGAAGTCGTTGCCAAAATAAAAAGCTCCTCACCTGAAAAGAACTGACCGCGCGGGTCAGTTCTTTTCAGGTTCGTCAGATTTTGCGGCCGGCTTCAAAATCATTTCTGCCGTACGGTCAATAAAATCGGTGTTAAGCGACTTGGGACGAGTGGAACCCGCAGAGGACGGATGAGAACGTTTCTGATTCATTCCATCTCTCTCCTATGGCTCGACTCCGCTGGTTTTTGAATGATACCGCATGCACCCTCATAGCCGTCATGCTGCTGCCATTCTTCAATCTGCTCTTCTGAAGCGTCTTGACCCGGTACACGAGCTTCCAGCTTTACAGCAGGAGCCTTGATCTGTACCTTTCCCTTACCGATGCTGTTCATATACTGTGATCCTCCTTCTCATCCCGCTTAAAGTTTCAGGTAGAAAGAACAAGCTCTCGGCTTGTCTTCAATCCCAGCTTCATCAGCCTTTTATGCATCCAAATCGCAGCCTGAGCTCCTTCACCCATCGCAATCACGGCCTGCTCGGAATGAAGCCCGACATCCCCCGCAGCCCATATCCCCTCCACAGAGGTCATCTTCGTGCGAGGGTCCGTGATGATATGGCCGTTCTCCGCAACCTCTGCCCCTGCTTGCCGAGCTAACTGGGTGCGGACTTCATTCCCGCCAAACGCAATGAATGCTTTCTCTCCTTCCAGCTGCTTACCTCCTGCAAGCTCGACGCTGTGAAATTGTCCAGCTGTACTATTCACTCTGATCACAGGAGCATGCACAACTCGTGCCTTCAACGAAGCCAGTTCCTTCTCCAGCTTGGCATCAATCGGCTGACGCTCGTGGTTCACGTACGTCAACTGATCTGAAAAATAGGAAAGCTCCGAGGTCATGGAGGCCCCTGCGTTACCCGAGCCTATAATAATGACATGCCGATTCATGACTTCATAGCCGTCACAATCGGGGCATATATATATGGATTCGCCGAGACAATCCATCATTCCCGGGATGTCAGGAATCCGATCGCCTACCCCCGTACTGATGAGAACCGTCATCCCCCGATATCTTTCCTGCGTGTCTGTGATGACTTCAAATTCATCCTGCTGCTTCAGCATCACCGCTTTTTGATTGACAAAAGTGACATCGTATTGCTCCGCTTGTGCTCGGCCTCTCTCTCTCAGCTCCGGTCCAGATACGCCCATGGGATATCCCAATATATTTCTATACTTTCGGCAAAGCTCAGACCGTCCCGTCCCCTTATCCAACACAAGCACACGATGTCCATAGCGGCCTAGTTGAATCGATGCCTGCAAGCCTGCAATTCCGCCACCGATAATTACAGCATCATAAAGCATCAGTGCACCGCCCTCTTTCATTTCCATTTCAACTACCGAGGAACGCATTTGTAGAATAACCTATTTTCCCCCTTCCCATGCTTGGGTGACGCTTACTGTAACTGCCATCTTTAAGGGTAAAAAGAAAACCCGATCCTGCGATCGGGTTTTAAGGATTTAACAATTTTATTCCGCTGATTAATATCAGTCCGGCGACAATCGCTCTTAACGGTCTAGTGGGCAATTTTGCAGAAAGCGTACTGCCCATCCACACGCCGGGTATCGATCCGATTAATAAATTGAAAGCCAAACCAAAGTCAACGTGCCCCAATCCCGCATGCAGCACCCCGGCCACGGTGACAAGCAGAAAGGCATGTGCGATGTCGGTGCCGACCACTTCGGCACCCTTCATGGTAAACAAGTAAATTAGTGCCAATGCAAACAGCGAACCAGAGCCCACGGAAGTAAGTCCGACGACAAATCCTAATACGAAACCGATGCCTACCGTAAGCCATTTTTTCTGTTCAATCGCTTTCTGCTGCAGGCGGTTTGGCTCCGTCTTTCGATTGAAAAATTGCTTATAGAGCGTTGCCACCGCAACGACGATCAGCATAAATCCTAAAGCATGCGTTATCAATGATTCTTGATTTTTAAAAAACCGGTCAAATATCGTAAGCAACCCAATGGCTGCAATGGCTCCAGGTATGCTGCCTGACGCTAGATAGCCGACGACTTTAATTTGTATTGTTTTTTGACGGTAATGCTGGATTGTGCCGAACAGTTTCGTAATCGAGTTATAAAATAAATCCGTCCCAACCGCGATCGAAGGATTCACACCAACGATTACCAGCACAGGGGTCAATAGAGCCGCTCCACCTACACCGGTTAATCCTACCAAAAAGCCCACAGCCAGCCCCATCACAGCTACCCAAAGATCCATCGTTTCACCACCTAATATCCGACTATTTTCATTGGAATTAATGGTTTAATTATATGGATCGGAAGCCAAATTGTAAATACCCGCTCCACTTTATGTCAAAATAACATTAAGGTGGAGGCAGCCAGCAAGTCAATAGGCGTGGGTGCCTAGAACCGTTTCCAACGATCTTATAGTTTATGAAGAGTAAATCGTAACGTGAAAAAAAGCCGCCCCAACGCTGTCCGTTCAACGGACAAGCATAGGACGGCTTTATGCCTTTTCAAACTATTCCGTATATATCTCTCTCCACTTATTCGTGAAATTCTCCAAAAGCTGATCTCGATTCACTTCTCCAGCAATGTAGGCTTGAAGCATTTCTCCCATCGGTTTGGATGTCGCTTCGCCTCCCGGATACTTAAACCAGTTCCAAGAGATGGTTTTGCCCTGGTCAACATATTTGATGATGTCACCCGCTAGCGGTCCTAACTGTTCACCACTGGCCTCAATATTTTTGAAGGCAGGAATGAATTGAAACTGTTCCACATACGCTTTTTTCCCAGCATCCGACGTAACCAGCCAGTTAAGGAAATCTTTGGCGACATCTTTCACTTTAGAATCCTTCCAAACCACCCAGTTGTTCGGCACGCCTACCGGCAGCTTGTCCATCGCTTCCTGATCATTGTTTATCGGCATCGGCAGAAAACCTAAGTTGAGATCCGGATTGGTCTCATTCAGCTGTACTTGTGTCCAGTTCCCCTGCTGCATCATTGCCGCTCCGCCAGTAGCGAATTCTGTCACCTGAGAGTTGTAATCCGTTTGAACTGGATTTGGCTGAGAATATTTCACCGTCAAATCCACCAAATCAAGCCACTGCTTAAACGTATCTTGATCTTGGAAGGTCGTCTTATTGTCATTCAGGTCGCTGACCAACTGATTCGGATCATCGGCATAGGCGAATCCAATGTTAGACAAATGATTGCCCAGCACCCACCATTCGCCGTAACCATTCATAAACGGCGTAATCCCATTATCCTGCAGCTTCTTCGCCGCCTGTTCTAGTTCATCGAGTGTCTTCGGAAGCTCTGTAATTCCTGCCTGCTCAAATAAATCCTTGTTGTAGATAAAACCGTAACCTTCAAGGTTCAAAGGTTGTCCGTACAGCTTCCCGTCTAAGGTCATCGGGTCTCTAGCGCCTTCCACTAAATTGTCTACCCAAGGCTCATTCGACAAATCTTCAAGATGCTCTACCCATAACTTCAGATCAGCGTAACCGCCGTTGTTAAAAATATCCGGTTTATCCCCTGAGTTGAACTTCGCCCGCAGTGCAGCGCCGTAGTCCGCACCACCCCCGACGGTCTCAATATTGATGTTGACATCCGGGTGCTCCTCCTCATAAAGTCTGGCGAGTTCCTCCAGCTGTTTGGCCATTTCTACTTTAAACTGAAATATATTGAGTGTTTTTTGTTTTCCGCCTCCGCCTTGTCCGTCATTGCCTCCACCGTTTCCGTTATTATTATTGTTCGTACCGCAGCCGCTGACCACCAGCATCAATGCAAGGAATAAAGAAAATAACATGCGCTTCTTCATAGTTGACTCCTCCTATATGTTTCATGATCAAATTGAACACGTTCCTTAACCTTTTACAGATCCGGCTGTAATCCCTTCGATAATATGCTTCTGCAGTGCCAGGAAGAAAATGATAATTGGTGCCGCCCCCATAATTAATGCAGGCAGCGCCAAATCCCATTTTTTCATGTATTGCCCGAAGAAGGAATAAGTGGACAGCGGAATGGTCCGCAAATCCGGCGTATTAATCCACAGCAGCGGCAGCAAAAAGTCATTCCAAATCCATAGGCTGTTGAGCAGAATAACCGTGACGGTCATCGGCTTCAGCAGCGGAAATACAATCTTCCAGAATACGCCGAATACCGAGCAGCCATCTACAACCGCCGCCTCTTCAATTTCCAAAGGAACCGACTTGATATAGCCGTGGTATAGGAATACCGATAAAGGTATGCCGAAGCCAAAATAACAAACAATGATCCCCCATCTGCTGCTCATCATGGTTAGATCGCCCCACGAGATCATACCGCCCAGCTTCACGAGTGGAATCATTACCGCCTGGAACGGGATGACCATCGCCGCTACAAATAAACCAAACAACAATTGGTTCAGTTTCGTCGGGTGCCGTACCATCCAATACGAGGACATCGAGCTAAAGAGCACGATTCCGATAATGGATATTACCGTAATCACCAAGGAGTTCATGAACGCCCTTGGATAATTCATGATCGTCCATGCGTCGGAATAGTTGCTCCAACGAAACGTGTCCGGGAAACTTGCCGTATTGGCAACAATATCCTTAAATTCCTTAAAGGAATTGACAATCAGGAAATAAAAAGGGAACAGGAACAAGATCGCCAGCAATACACCGACGAGCTCGAGCAGCAATAATCGGGCATTGTAAGTCTTGGTGGACATTTAAGCTTTCACCTCTCTCCGTTTGGTGATCGTGACTTGTATGAGCGTCACGGCTGCGACGATAAGGAAGAAAATAAACGATTTCGCTGTCGCGTAACCCAATCTGCTGTTCCGGAACGCTTCCTCATAAATATTGATGGAGATCACCTCAGTCGATTTGAAAGGACCTCCCTTCGTCAGCGCGATAATAATATCAAAGCTTTTAAATGACATGGAAATGGTTAAGAACAGACAGACGGTAATTGCGGGCATAACCATTGGGATAACGATATTTCTTAGCCGCTGCCATGCGCTCGCTCCATCAATCGAAGCCGCCTCCACCAAATCTTGAGGAATGTTGATCAGCGCAGCGATATAAATGACCATCATGTAGCCGGCCAGCTGCCAAACGCTGACAATGATAATTGCCCAAAAGGCAGTTTGTGCGTTGCCTAGCCAAGGCAAGTTGAAAAAACCAATCCCCGTCGCTTTGCCAAGGGTACTGAACGTCTTCGTAAAAATGAAGTACCATATGTACCCGAGCAGCAATCCGCCAATAACTTGAGGCATAAAGAAGATCGTCCGAAACACATCTCGGAGCTTTAATGCCTGCGTCAGCAGCAAAGCGAGGCCAAAGGCGATCACGTTAATCACAATGACCGAGATGACGGCCAGCTTGGTCGTAACCCAAAAGGACCTGCGAAATCCTTCATCCTCCGCGAAGACTTTGCGGAAATTGTCAAAGCCAATCCAGTCCGCTTCCGCGGCGATTCCGTTCCAGTTCGTAAAAGAATAATAAATACTCATTAGAAACGGAATAACCACAATAAGCGTAAAAAAGAACACAGCAGGTCCAGTGAACGCCAGCGGGTAAAGACCGGTTGTCATCTTTCTTTTTTGCATCGGAATGACTCCTTTATGAGACGGAATGTGAAACTGTGTCGTTTTTAACATTTCCAACCTTGCAAAAGAAATGCATCTTCTTCGAAATGTTATTGAACATTCCAATCCTGTGCTTGAAATAAGCAACTATTTCTTTGTTCACACCGTCTTATTTGTATAAGAAAACTTCTGCTCAGAATATTGTTCCATGCCAAAGACCTAGCATGTAGGACATGCTTCATGCTGCCAACGAATTCCTTGCACACAGCTATGATCGATATGCTAGAATAGTAGAACATTCGCAGAACATAATGGAATCAGCAAACATTGAGGTGAAAGCACAACATGAATACGGCACTGGAATACCAGACCTCCACTGTTCCCAAGCCCCGCAGCCGCAAACGGAGCCGTAAGGCATTGATCGCCTTCATTTTGGCTTGGATGATCTTCGTCGGAGGTGGGCTTTGGGGAGCCAAATGGTATACGGACCGGGTAAAGCAGCAGATGCTGGAGGATTTGACAAAGCAGAACGAACAACAGATTCAGCTGTTGTCGAAACAGATGGAGACCGAAATCGCTGCAGTGAAAACACATGTCGATGAAAACTTAGCTATATTGAACGAGAAAGTTCAAACCTTTAATGAGCTATTATCCTTCGCAAACGAGAACGCAAGCAGCAAAACCGATAACAGCACTCAGCTGTATTCACAGCTGGATGAAATTAAAAAACAGCTGGATGAGCTGAAGAAAAACTTGGATACGCTCAAATGATGACCGTAAAACGCCTAAACCGCTTTATGCTGCTTGCGACCGCGCCATTTGCAGGCGTATTGTTTTGGATCTTGCTCATGAACACGCAGCTGCTCCTCACCGCTTCAGATCCAAAACCGCTCCTAAGCACGACATTGTCCATGCAGGAGAAAGCCGATGAAATCTCAGTCAAACTGGAAGACTCGGAGCAGATGGCTCTTAACATTAGTCAATCGATGCAGAAGACCATTGAAAGCTATGAACGTATTACAGCCACTGTGAATGATCTATATACAACCGCAGCGGCGCAGAAAGATCGGCCTGTCCTAATTTACGACCAACGCATTACAGCAAAGCTGGGACAGCGCATCGGGGTCATTACTTCCCCCAATATCGAATTAGAGCTTTACCCCGTAAAGGAGAAGAATTATTCAGGCTATGCGATGAAGGTACACCTGAAGTCAGCGGATGCGATGAAGATGGTTCTCGGCAAGGATCAATTTGGGGGCAGCGAAACGACGCTGCAGGCAGTCAAGCGCTACGGCGCGATTGCCGGAGTGAATGCAGGTGGATTTGCCGATTCTGACGGCAAGCGTTACCCGCTGTCAACGACTGTATTAAACGGAGAATATGTTTCAGGCTTCTTTCCAACATATAAGGACTTGTTTTTCGTAGGAATCAATAAAGCACTGGAGCTCGTTGGAGGGAAGTTCGAGTCACGGGAGGAGCTGGACAAGCAGGAGCCGATGTTCGGAGCATCCTTCGTACCGATTTTATTGAAAAATGGAATTCAGCAGGAAATCCCCAGTAAGTGGTTGACATCACCGAAAAGGGCCGCGCGAACGGTCATCGCGAATTACAAGCATGACCGGTTGCTGTTCGTCGTTGTCGAAGGCAATGACGAGAACGGCCGCACAGGAGCTACGCTGCCTGAATTGCAGAATTACTTGTCGCGCCTAGGTGTTAAGGACGCATACAACTTGGACGGCGGAGGATCTACCACACTCGTATGGAACGGTAAAGTACTGAATACGCCATCGGATGATGGGAACTTAAGACCGCTTGCGACTCATTTTCTCTTTTTCAAATAACCTCCATTTTTTTGGTTTCTTTTCAAATCCTTTTTGGTTATAATATACGTAAACTGCCTTTTCGAAATTGGACAGGAGGTACAGTCATGGGCTCTGCTTTTTGGATCGTCATGGTCGTCATCGCATTATTCATTACTGCCATTCTTACCGCCTCGTATAATGAGGATCAGACGAAAGGCTTGTAATGAAGCCAGCTGAATAAGCATTCGCCGTACATATCGGCATACGAGAAGAAGAACGGAGTGGTCCGTTCTTTTTTGCGTGGGCGCCGGGATGCAGGCACCCGCTCAGTGCTGCCATTGCCAATAAAAAAACAGCACTCTATCCTAACACGGACGGAATGCTGCATTTGTAGAAAACTATGAAAATTATTAGGAATGCTGGATAATTTGTTCCATCTCTTGGATACAGGATTTGCAAATATAGCGATCCTTATATTCCATAACGTCCTCAACCGAAGTACAAAAAGAACATCTCGGACGGTATTTTTCCAAAATAATATGATCCCCTTGTACTAATATTTCTACAGGATCCCCCTCATTCATGCCATACCGTTTTCTTAGAGATTTAGGTAGAACGATCCGTCCTAATTGATCCATTTTTCTTACAACGCCCACTGGTTTCATCGTTAGTCACCTCTACACTGTAGTATATATCAAGTTTACAGAAACCTCGCACAATTCACTATTATACTACAAAATCTATGATAAATAACTATTATTATCGTATTTTTCAATTCCGCCAATGATTTTGTACGATTCCTACAAAATGCCACCGTCCAAAAGTCTATAAATCATGTTGAATCGACATTTGGTCCTGGGCTCGGTAAAAAGATATACACTACATCCTATTCGCAAGCGGGCGCAGGTTTATGTCCGTCACTTCATGCCAGGAAAACCATTCTGCCTTAATGCCTCATATACAATGATCGCAGCAGAGTTGGATAAATTTAAGGAGCGGACACTGTCTGTCATCGGCATCCGCATACATGTCTCTGTATTGGCCTCCAGCAATTCCATTGGCAGTCCCTTCGTTTCCTTTCCGAACACGAGAAAATCCCCATCCTGGAAGCGAAAATCCGTATAGCACTTGTCAGCCTTCGTTGTGGCGTAGAAGAACCTGGCTTCAGGATACGCAGCCTGCACTTCTTGAAATGAATCATGATAGTGGACCTGCACCGCATGCCAGTAGTCGAGTCCCGCTCTCTTGAGCGTTTTATCATCTGTATTAAAGCCCAGAGGGCGAACCAGATGCAGATGCGTTCCGGTAGCGGCACAGGTTCGTGCGATATTGCCCGTGTTTGCTGGAATTTCAGGTTCGACGAGTACAATATGAAAAGCCATTTTTGAATAACTCCTTCAACTTGATGATGATTTTAACATTCAGTTTACTTTTGCTTAATACGCAGGTGACGCTGGTTTGCCATGATATAGTTACACGATCCGAACATGACAAAGGAGAATCTGCATATGAAAAAGAAGATATTAATTGTTGACGATGAGCCTTCCATTTCTATGCTGATCGAATTTAACCTAAAGCTCGCCGGTTATGACGTTCACTGTGTATACGACGGAGAAGCCGTCTTTGAAGCCTTAAAAACATTTCGTCCCGATTTAATCGTGCTGGATCTCATGCTGCCGAAAATCGACGGCATTCAAGTATGCCAAACACTCCGTGAACAAAATAATCTCGTCCCCATTATTATGCTCACCGCAATGGCCGATTTGTCAGATCGAATTGCAGGTCTCGATAACGGTGCAGACGATTACATGACAAAGCCCTTCAGTCCGCAAGAGCTCATCTCTAGAATCCGTGCATTATTCCGCAGAATCCAGACCATTCCCACCAAGGAAGATAGTGAACCGATTCGTATCGGACATCTTGCTATTCACCAAAGAGAGAGAGAAGTGTATGTTGGCGGTGAGTTAGCTGAACTTACACCGAAGCAATTCGATCTGCTGCTCTTTCTATGTAAATATCAAGGAAAAGTGCTTAGTCGACAGCAACTGCTGCACGGAGTCTGGGACTACCATTTCCTAGGAGATACTCGCATCGTCGACGTTCATATCAGTCATCTTCGAGATAAAATTGAAATCAATGCGCGCAATCCTGAATACATTTTAACGGTTCGCAGTGTGGGTTACAAGCTGGTAGACCCAGAGTCCAATAAGTCATACGCTTCGTCCTAAAAGCAAATCCCAGCCAGCAAAGGGGCGGTTCCTTGCGAGAGATCGCAATAGAACCGCCCCTTATTTTATTATCCGTTTCGTTTTTGGAAATCAATCATAAAGTCGGCCAGCGCCTTGCAGCTCTCATACGGCACCGCATTGTATGTAGAAGCTCTTAAGCCGCCCACGCTGCGATGTCCCTTAAGTCCCACGAAGCCTTCTTTCTGAGATTCGGCAATAAATTGCTTCTCAAGCTCCTCACTGGACATCGTGAACGTAATGTTCATGATCGAACGATCCTTCGGTACCGCGACACCTTTATAAAAGCCATTGCTGGAATCTATTGCATCATAGATCAGGCTCGCCTTTTCCGTATTAAACTGCTGTACCTCGGCCAGACCACCCTTGCCTTTAATCCACTTCAATACGAGGTTGACCATGTAGATCGAATAGACCGGCGGTGTGTTATACAGAGAGTTGTTTTCCACATGGGTATCATAGCGGAACATGGTCGGTACGTGTTCAGGAGACTGCTGCACCAAATCTTCTCTGGCGATGACAAGCGTTACTCCCGACGGCCCCAGATTTTTCTGTGCACCGGCATAAATCATGCCAAACCGGCTGACATCAACCGGTCTGCATAAAATATCACTGGACATATCTGCGATAAGCGGGATGTCTCCGGTGTTAGGATATTCGCTGTATTGAATGCCGCCAATCGTTTCATTCGAAGTAACGTGCAAGTATGCCGCTTTCGGATTTATGGCGAGCTTGGACAAGTCAGGGATTTCTTTAAATTCCTGTTCTTTGGAGCTGGCCGCAATCTGCACCTCTCCGAAAAGCTTTGCTTCCTTAATAGCTTTATTGGCCCAGCTTCCTGTATGGACGTAGCTGCTCATTTGGCCGCTTTTCACCAGGTTCATCGGAATCATTGCGAACTGGGTGCTTGCTCCGCCTTGCAAGAACAAAATTTTGTAGTTTGATGGAATGTTCATAAGTTCACGCAGTAGATCCTGTGTCTCATGATGAACCTGCTCATACTGCTTGCTGCGGTGGGAAATTTCCATAATTGACATACCGATGCCTTGAAAATCGACGAACTGTTCTTGCGCTTGCTGCAGGACCTCGAGCGGGAGCGCCGCTGGACCGGCATTGAAGTTATATGCCCTTTTGTTCATTCTCATCCACACCTTCTCTTTTCATGTTAACGTAATGATAGCAGGAATCGTCTGTCCAATCAAGAATGAAGTTTCGTTAAATACGAACATTTAAAGACAAAATGCACGGAATGTTCACCCATGCGTTTGCCTTTCATTACTGCTCATTGATCTGGAGTACAGTATGTCTTCTTCCTGTTCATCATTCCATCCTATCCAGAACGTTTGAAATGAATGTGCGCGCTTTCTGCCCGTGTCGCCGTCGAATTTGTTACCACCTTCGCAAACTCATGATGCTCATACATATTTGCCGCGCTACTAGCGAAGTTAGAATTAAAAAAAGAGAGCCTTGCGGCTCTCTTTAAGGAATAAAACGTATGAGTACAGATTAGCAGTCGAAGTACAGAGAGTATTCGTGAGGATGTACACGAATGGCAACAGACTTCGCTTCAGCACGTTTGAATGCCAAGTAGTTATCGATGAATTCTTTCGTGAATACGTCACCCTGCAGCAAGAAGTCGCAATCTGCTTCAAGTGCATCCAATGCTTCCTCAAGGCTCGCTGGTACGCTGCGAATTTCTTTCTTCTCTTCATCGGACAGATCATAGATATTTTTATCCAATGGACCATAACCGAGTGCACGAGGATCGATTTTGTTCTTAATGCCGTCCAGACCTGCCAGAAGCATAGCGGCAAACGCTAGGTAAGGGTTCGCTGTGGAGTCAGGCGTTCTGAACTCAATCCGGCAGCCTTTCGGTGTAACTGCAGCGACTGGGATACGTACTGCTGCGGAACGATTTCCTTTAGAGAATACCAGATTCACTGGTGCTTCATAGCCAGGTACCAAGCGCTTGAAGGAGTTCGAGCTAGGGTTCGTCAATGCGATTAAAGCTGGCGCGTGACGAAGAATACCGCCAATGTAGTAAAGAGCTGTTTCGCTCAGGTTTGCATATCCGCCTTTTTCATAGAACAATGGAGTGTCGCCATCGAAGATACTTTGATGAACGTGCATGCCGCTTCCGTTATCACCGAACAGCGGCTTCGGCATGAATGTTGCTACTTTTCCATATTGTCTAGCCGTGTTGTGAACGATATATTTGTATTTCATCAGGTTGTCAGCCGTTTTCGTCAAGGAATCGAAACGGAAGTTAATTTCCGCTTGTCCAGCCGTAGCCACTTCGTGATGATGACGCTCTACGCGAATACCGGATTCTTCTAACAATCTGCAAATTTCACTGCGAAGATCTTGCTGCGTATCTGCAGGAGCTACGGGAACATATCCGCCTTTTTGACGAATTTTGAAGCCAAGGTTTCCGCCTTCTTCTTTTCTTCCTGTGTTCCATGCCGCTTCCTCGGAATCTACCGAATAGAAGGAAGTGTTTTGTCCGCTTTCGTAGCGAACATCGTCAAACACGAAGAATTCAGATTCTGGAGCGAAGAAAGCAGCTGTACCGATTCCAGTTGTTTGCAGATATTCTTCGGCTTTTTGAGCGATCGAACGCGGGTCACGCTCATAACGTTCGCCTTCTGGCGTGAAAATGTTACACATAACGATCATCGTAACGTGGGAAGTGAAAGGATCTATATAAGTTGCTTCCGTATCCGGCATCATAACCATATCGGATTCTTCAATTCCTCTGAATCCTGGAATGGAGGATCCGTCAAAGGCAACCCCGTTTACAAAAGTATCTTCATCAACTTCACCTGCTGGCAATGTAATGTGATGAGCTTTACCGGACAAATCGACAAAACGGAAATCTACGAATTCGACATTGTTCTCTTTAATCGTTTGAAGCACGTTTTGAACTGACATGGATCATTCCTCCTGTTTCCGAACATTTAGCGGGCATTCACCCTCGAACGTTCCACTTTTTTATTGTATTTATAGACGTAATTATAATTCGCTCGAAAACCGCCGTCAATATCCATGTCAGGTATTTTTTTTGATTATGTAAGGTTTAGTTACATTAGTATAAAAAATATGCAGATGAATGCAAAAACCCTTTTGACCAAGTACCAAAGACTCGGACAAAAGGGCATTTAACTCCTGAATTTACCTTCTTAAACAAGCGGTTTATCCTAACGGTTGTTTCACCGTATCGAACTTACGACCTAGCACATTGGCTAGTTTCTCCAAATCTACAAGCAGATTAGCAAACTGGTCAGGGAACAACGACTGCACCCCGTCTCCCGTCATCGAGTTGTCTGGATCGGTATGCATCTCAATAATCAAGCCGTCTGCACCCGCAGCGATCGATGCCTTGGACATCGTTTCCACGAGCTCTCTTCGTCCTGTACCATGGCTTGGATCGGCGATGACTGGAAGATGGCTTAATTGCTGAAGCACTGGGATCGCTGTTAAATCCAGCGTGTTGCGTGTGTAAGTTTCGAACGTGCGAATCCCCCGCTCGCATAGCATGACATTCGGGTTTCCGCCTGCCAAGATGTATTCTGCCGCATTCAACAATTCGTCATAAGTCGCGCTGAATCCACGCTTAAGCAATACAGGTCGATCGGTCGTACCGAGCTTGCGAAGCAGATCGAAGTTTTGCATATTGCGCGTGCCGACTTGAAGAATGTCCGCGTATTCGGCGCACACATCTACATACTCGGGCGTCATCACCTCTGTAATCGTCAGCAGTCCGTGCTTCTTGCCTGCTTCCGCCATCATTTCCAAGCCTTCTACGCCCGTTCCTTGGAAGCTGTATGGGCCGGTTCTCGGTTTAAATGCCCCGCCGCGCAGGATTTGACCTCCTGCCGCTTTCACCAAGCGTGCAATCTCGTCGATTTGCTGAGGAGTTTCTACCGCGCAGGGTCCTCCCATCACGACAATTTGTTCCCCACCAATTTCTACATCTTTTACTTTAATGATCGTATTATCCGGATGGAAGTCACGGCTGGCCAGCTTGTAAGACTTCGAAATCTTAATGACATTCTCAATATCCTTCATCGAGCGAAGCTGCTCCGCAAGAGTGGGATCGAATTTACCGATAATGCCGATGACCGTTCTGTCCGTACCACGCGATACATGAGCCTGAACTCCTTGTTTTTCAATATGCTGAACAATTTCCTGCAAACGTTCCTCTTTGACCAAATTCGAAATAATTGCAATCATGCTCTGCACTCTCCTGTCCATTTTGAAAAAGCCTAAAGCACTACTTTACCGCTTATACGCTTTTAAGCTTTTATCCGTTAAAGTAACTATATCCCATTTTCTTCAGACCGTCAAGAAGAAGAAAAAGCGAAAAGGCAATAAAACCGCCTATTTCGCTTCTTTTGACGCCGTTTTTTCCTTCACTCTTGGCAGGAGACGGCTCATATTGACTGTTCTTTTCATTTCCCATGTTTCAGGTTGATCTAAGTCGTACTTCTCTAAATATTCGATGACTTCTTTTGTAATCGGTGTCGGGGTAGAAGCCCCTGATGTGACTCCCACCTTGCGAACGGGCTTCAGCCACTCTTGATTAATTTCGGACACGTCTGCAACTCGGTAAGCTTTCACACCGGCAATTTCCTCGGATACTTGAGCCAAACGATTGGAATTGTTCGATCTCGGATCACCCACGACGATAACCAGATCGACGTTCTTCGCCTGTTCTGCTACAGCCTCTTGACGCACTTGTGTGGCCAGGCAGATTTCATTGTGGATTTCGGCTTTCGGAAATTTCTCTATCAAACGGCTGATGATGTGGCGAATATCCCATTGGCTCATCGTCGTTTGATTCGTGATGACAATCTTGCCTTCCGGAATCGACAAACGTTCGATTTCTTCTTCCTTTTCGATCAAGTGAACGTGCTCCGGACAGATGCCGACTGCACCTTCAGGCTCTGGATGCCCTTTCTTCCCGATATAAATAATTTCGTATCCTTCCGCCGTCTTCTCCCGAATCAGATCGTGCGTCTTCGTCACATCCGGACAGGTTGCATCTACAACCGTCAGCCCTTTCTCTCGCGCCTTTTTACGCACCTCTGGGGATACGCCGTGCGCAGTGAAGATCACGGTGCCTTTCTCTACCTGATCTAATATATCAAGCCGGTTTTCACCATCCAGCGTAATCACGCCTTCTTGTTCAAAGGCTTCCGTTACATGCCGATTATGAACGATCATTCCAATAATATATATAGGCCGGGGCAGCGACAAATTTTTAGCCGTTTGCATCGCAAGCACCATCGCATCGACGACCCCGTAACAATATCCGCGGGGCGTAATTTTAACGACTTCCATCCCCTCACCTCCTAAGTATTTTTACTGCAGCATCTTATTCATTATAACTTATGGGTTCTCTACAAGAAAGGCGACCGGCAGCCAAATCGTGAAAGTCGTACCTCGGCCCTTAGACGTGTGAACCTCGATTGAGCCATGATGCTCATCAATAATCCATTTAGCAATCGACAAGCCCAATCCTGTACCTGAGGTCTGTCCCCTTGATACATCTGCTCGGTAAAACCGTTCGAAAATATGAGGAACTTCTTCTTCATCCATGCCCAGGCCTGTATCCTGAATACGAATGCCGACCTGACCCTCGCCCTGCAAGGCGTCAAGACGAACAGTGCCTTCCGGTGTGTACTTAAAGGCATTGTCTATAAAAATAAACAGCAGCTGCTGCAAATAATCTTTATTGCCATAGACCACTTGGCCGTCTAACGCCGATAAATCTCCGGTGATCCATTCCGACTGACGGGGCAAAAATTCTGCTCTCCGCACAACTTCTTCAACCAGCGGTCGCACGGCTGTCTCTTCCATCCGCATTTCATACCCCGCATCAGCCCTGGCGAGTGACAGCATATCGTTCACGAGTCTGCTCATACGTTCCGTTTCCGACAGAACATCCTGCACGGCTTCCTCCGTCATATGCTCGTAATCTTCTGATTCCAGATCGGTTTTGTCCTTCAAGCAGGCGCGCATTTTCATAATCAATTCAATATTTCCACGTATGGTAGTCAGCGGTGTGCGCAGCTCATGTGATGCGTCGGAGACGAACCTTCTTTGCGCGCGGTAGGCTTCACTCAAATCGTCATACGCCAACTGAATTCGATCCAGCATCCCGTTAATCTTTTCGATCAGTCTTCCAATCTCATCCTTCGGGCCGTCGTACAATATTCTATGGCTAAGATCATCTGCCCGTTCGATTTGCTCTGCTGCTGTAATCACATGATCAATCGGCTTTAGCGCTTTGCGCGCCATAAACAAGCCCAGCGATGCGGCAAGGGCGACGAGCACGGTAGCTGAGAAGGAATAGATCAATCGAAAATCTGCTAAGTATCTTTCGATCTCATTGATCACCTTAGCCGTCATCATATAGACGACCAATTCCTTCCCTTGTGCGACAACGGGGGCATAATAAACTAATAAAGTGACGCCGTTTTCAAGCTTCTGTTTTTTAAAGTAAGGCGGATTTTGCGATTTTTTTAAGTCACGTGGACTGACGGGAATCGCATAACTGTTCAAATTTTCGGATTGTGTAATGATCCGCGTATCCGCATCGACCAACTGAAAAAAATACGATTCGAACGTGTTGATCGATGCTTTCGTAATTTGATTGTAGCGAATCCACGTGTTTACGACTTCCTCCGATTTTTCCTGTAAATCTTCCTTGACCGAAGCATACAGCCGATCCTGCATCACAACGTACATTACTCCGCCGAAGAGGATCACGATAATCGCCAATATCGCAGTGTACCATAAGGTGAGTCTTAGGCGAATAGACATGCTATTTCTCTCCTCTCAACACATAACCGGCTCCTCTTACGGTCTGTATAATCCTGCTGCCGCCAGACTCCTCCGTTTTATGTCGTAAGAGATTAATATATACTTCGAGTACGTTGGATTCACCGCTGTAATCATAACCCCAGATTCGTTCCATAATCGTATCTCGGGTTAACACACGGTTCGGATTTTGCATGAACAGATGCAGCAATTCAAATTCCTTGGCTGTCAGCTCGATGGAATGCCCTCCGCGAAACACCTCTCGAGAGTCGAGATTCATCGTAAGATCCGCATAGGCCAGCTTGCGCGCATCTTCATCGGAATCACCGCTTTTTCTCCGCAATAATGCCCTTACCCGAGCGAGCAGTTCCTCCAGGGCAAATGGCTTTACCAAATAATCATCGGCACCCATATCCAGTCCTTTGACCCGCTCCTCAATGGCATCCTTTGCCGTCAGCATTAAAATCGGCACTTCGCTTCCTGACTCGCGAAGCCTCGCACATACTTCCCAGCCGTCCAATTGCGGCATCATCACATCTAAAATCAAGAGATCCGGTTCTCTCTCCAGCATGCTTTGCAGCCCTTCCATCCCGTTCGATGCCGTCTGTACTGAAAATCCCTCGAAGGTCAAGCTCCTTTTCAGGAGAGATGTAATTTTATCATCGTCGTCCACAACCAAAATGCTCTTTTTCAAACGGATAACCTCCCTCGCATGCTCTACTCTCTCATCATAGCAAATTTCTCAAAAATCATAACCACCCGTCCAACGGGTGGTTTGCTCTGGGGGGATAACCCCCTGTTGCCAAACTGCGCCTAAAGACGCTAGCCTGACAATAAAATTGTTCAGGCTCAGTGTAATTTGTCGCTTTCACTTACCAGTTAAACTGGTTTACTTCTTCTTGCTACTGTTTCTGT
>NZ_JBHSQV010000153.1:0-28469 GCF_042658665.1 Marinicrinis lubricantis | reverse complement strand
GCCCTTGTTAAACAATCCTCAAACCATTGGCGTGTTTGTCAAGAGCGATTGCGGCGCATCTCCTTCCAGTAAATAGGAGAGAAGCTAACCCTTTAGGTAGTTTTCATAAATCTTTTGACACTACCTATCCTGAAATGGACGGCAGCGGTACCGCCGGCGATTCGACTCCCTGGCTGCCTACCATGGGAGTCGTAAGCTCTGGTGCAGGTACCGTAAAACCGCCCGTATTATATAAATTGGATAAAGTCTTGACAATACCAGCGGTTCCGATCTGAAGCACGGAGGAGTTCGCAACGGATTCGACACTCAGCTTATGGATCGTAATATTTTGGTATACCGTCAGATTCATGCGGTCCCCACCTTCTGATTACTGTTGTCAACTCCATCTCGATCAAACGTATTCGTTGCACTAATGCCATTATTCGTGACCGGTAAGTCACCGGTATTAAAACTCCCGCTGCCAGCAAAGGTTTTAGATGAGCTGGTTGGTGAAATAAATACAGCATCACCGAATTGTACTGTTCCCGCAGATCCCACACTTAATATTTTGACCGCACCAACCACGGAAGGCATTCGCGCACCTCCTTTGACTCCGTATGTCTTATATTATGAGGGAAAGTGCCCAAACGTTAACAACGATTTGAAGTATCAACTATGGGCAGCTTTACATATAATGACGCAGAGAAAGTTAAAGGAGAGATTCAGGTGACTAAAGGCAGGGATTCGTTTGATTGGAAAAGCCTCGAGCAGCTTTTGGGCACTTCTCTGCCCTTTATACCTAAAGGGATGAGGGAACAAATACAAAGTGGTTCCTGGGTAGAGTCCTATGTACAGGATATGATGAAAAAAATGATGCCAGGCGCAGCGAGTGCAGAGCAGCACAGTCCCTTGGAGTATGAGGAATTTGAAACGCATAAAGATCTTATTGTCAAAATTCATATACCTAAATCTGTTCATCCCAGAGCATTAAGACTGCAGATAGGCAGAGGGACCTTGCGAATTACCGGGCTTCCTGGAGATAAGAAACAGCTTATCCACCTATCTACAACTGTCGATCATCTTCATTGCAAAGCAACCTGCAAAAATCGAATATTGCTGATAAGAATGCGCAAAGAAACCGAAACCGAAGTGTTTCGAGACATTCGGATTCGAATGGAATAATTGTCATCCTTTTCAAAATAAATGCTTATCGATTGAAGGTAAAAAAAGAACTCTTGCCTCGCGATTACGGAGGAATGAGAGTTCTTTTCACGGTTTAAAAGCGAAGCCCCTGCCAATCCTGATCATGTTTCGTATCCTTTCTTTCAAATGTTAATGCCAGTACACCGTCCGCATACCTCACAGCGTTCGGCTTTGACTTGACAGGATAAGGCAGCGGAATGGATTTCGTAAAGGATGAGCGCTGCGATTCCTTATGCCATCCCCCCAAATCGCTCACTGCTGAATACTCCGTATTCAGTATTCCTCGAATCAATAACTGATCCCCTATGACCTTATAAGCCCATTTTTTTCGATTCGATGGAGTAAGTCCCGGAGCTTCGATCCAGATCTTGGTAAACCTTCGATCAGGCAGCACTTCCACCTTCGGCGTGTTCATCCATTCTGCAAATGGTTTGATCCACTGCTTCGATATCTCACTTTTTTCAAGCTGCTTCCACAGCTGTTCAAGCTCCTTGATCATGCCCAACCAATATAATGACATTCCCGGCCAGCCTCCTTACACTATCATGTACAACGGTCTATTTCAGCATATGCCGGGATGAATACAGAGTGTGGGCTATTTCTTCGAAACAAACAAACCATAGCCTAAGTCGTCACCATATTTTTCGATCATTTGATGGTAGCGAAGCGCCGTCTGCCATAGTTCAGGATTGATCAGCGTATCTTGATCCGGCGTCTGACCAAAATCAGGATATAGACTTTCATCTTCACCGACCTTCTGGCTCAGCTTCCCCGGATTCCAGCAAAGGACTTCTCGAAACCCTGCCTGTTCGAATATGCGGAGCCATTCTTGCTGTGTAGGCAGCATGTCAAAACCATACAAGTCTTTAGCCTCGTACAACAACTCCGGACTAGGCAGATTGAGCGCCATCATTTCCCGATCGTACAAAGCCCCTCCAGACTTTAATACACGGTAATATTCCTTTACAGGCTCATAAACACCAGCAAACAAAGTGACCGATTCGAGAAAAACAACATCGAAGCCATGGGCTGCAAACGGGAGCCGCCTTGCATCACCCTGTACAAAATGGACCGATACCCCTTCCTCAGCAGCTCTTTTCACTGCCTTAGCCAGCATATCTTCCCTAAAATCGAGGGCAGTGACAACACATCCGTTTCTGGCTAAATGACAGGCTGTTCGGCCCGTTCCGCAGCCCACTTCCAGCACTCGGCTTCCAGGGGCTATCGGCCAATGCTTTAACTGCTCCAATGTCGCACCATATCCTCCCGGATGCGCATTGCCCACGCCTAGTTTTGCCAGCATCTCCAAATAATCCACACGCCTCTTCCCCTTTCTTTACGCTTCTGACCTATTGTATGGTTAGGCGAACAGAAAGGGTGCTTATATTGGCCTACTTTTTTTGTAGATGGCTTACGAAATCGAAAAAACCGTTCCCTAGCAGGAACGGTCTGAAATGTATGATTATTCGTTGTTTTCCAAAAATCTTTCGCAATCGAGGGCGGCCATACAGCCGGATCCCGCTGCAGTAATCGCCTGGCGATAGTTCTGATCCTGTACGTCGCCGCAGGCAAATACGCCTGGGATATTCGTTTTGCTGGTACCTGGTTCAACTAGGATATAGCCCACTTCATCTGTACGGATTTGTCCGCCCAGGAAAGCGGTATTCGGACGGTGACCGATCGCTACGAAAATGCCGTCCGTCTCGACGACCTCTTCAGCTCCGGTCTCGTTGTTTTTCACTTTCAATCCAGTCACACCCTTATCTCCAGCAACGACTTCCAGCGGAGTCATATTCAGGGCCCACTTGATCTTGCTGTTCTCTCTCGCACGGTCCTGCATGATTTTGGATGCTCTAAGTTCATTGCGTCGATGCACCAGCGTCACTTCAGAAGCAAATTTGGTCAAGAAGTTTGCTTCCTCCATGGCCGAGTCACCGCCGCCCACAACGACGATTTTCTTGCCGCGGAAGAAGAACCCGTCACAGGTTGCACAAGTGCTCACACCGCGTCCCACGTTTTCCTTTTCCCCAGGAATTCCTAGCAGCTTTGCAGTCGCACCTGTTGAAATAATAATGGACTCTGCAGTAATCTCTTCTCCACCTTCAAGCTTCAAGGTGAACGGTCTTTGCTGCATATCCACTTCATTTACCCAACCAGTACGAAATTCCGCGCCGAAGCGCTCGGCCTGTTTGCGCATATTCGCCATAAGCTCTGGCCCCATAATTCCTTCGGGGAAGCCTGGGAAGTTCTCAACATCTGTCGTCGTTGTCAGTTGTCCTCCCGGTTCGGGCCCTTCGATTACAAGCGGTTCTAAATTAGCACGTGCCATATAGATCGCAGCGGTTAGTCCTGACGGACCTGTTCCAATAATAACGGCCTTTCTCATCGCTCTCTCTCCAGTCATGAATTTATCGATTCTATTTGTTTATGATTCGTTTGTATAACAATGACTGGGGCTTCCGGCTTGCGGATAACCCCAGAATCATTCGTTCGTTCGATTTATACTTCCAGAGTTTTTTGACCCGGCTTCCAGTTCATTGGGCACAATCCACCGGATTGCAGCGCTTGTAGCACACGAAGAGTTTCTTCAACACTTCTGCCTACATCGTTATGATTAACAACCTGATACTTCAATTCACCCTCGGGATCGATGATGAACAGGCCTCTTAGCGCAACGCCTTCTTCTTCAATTAGTACACCGTAGTCTCTAGCTACGGACTTTGTAATATCGGATGCAAGCGGGAATTTCAGCTCGCCTAATCCGTTGTCAGCCAGCGGAGTCGTCACCCACGCTTTGTGTGTATATTTGCTGTCGACGCTGACACCCAGAACTTCTGTATCTAAATTCTTGAACTCATCATATGCTTCGCTCAGCGCTCTGATTTCTGTCGGACATACGAATGTAAAGTCCATTGGATAGAAGAAAAATACTAGCCATTTGCCTTTATAATCGTCTAAAGAAACTTTGCCAAATTGCTGTCCATCTCCACTTACCGTTTCCATTTCGAAAAAAGGTGCTGCTTTACCGACTAAACGTTCTGCCATTGTATCGTTCCTCCTATGAAATCCTATCTTTTTATTATTTTAGGCTCTCGCCTCTTTATGTAACTATCGTAACATGGTTGATAATTATTTTCAATACTAATTTATAATGATTATAATTAGTTAATATAAAGAGGAGTGCTGTACACGAAGGAACCCACCATCATCCAATAGTGGGCGTTAATGTATCAATCGTGTGTTAATGCTTCCGATCTGCATATCGATTCAAGATGACTTTCCAATATACAGATAATCCGTTCACGACTGGAGCGCCTTTCATCAAAAAGGGCATGAAGCGCAATACCATCGACTAGCGCATAGAGCCTCTCGGTTTCAAGCGACACGTCCATTCCTGGACGAAGTAATTGCTGCTGCTCCAAATAATCGACTACGACTTTCACGACATCATAAACGCCGTCCTTCTCCGTATCGGATCCCGTATGCTTGTACTTCATGTAAAATATGAAAGCAAACCATACTTCCGTCTCGGCCATTTTATGGCGATCTACAGGTACTAGCTCCTGCAATACGAGCAGTGCCTTTTCCATCGGAGAAACATCGCGAGCTGCGATCAATTTAATGCGTTCCGTCGCTCTTTCCTTCACCAAGTTCATGGCGAAAGTAAGCAGTTCGTCCTGCGTACTGAAATAATGACGCAGTGCCCCTAAGGATAATCCTGCTTCCTTCGCAATATTTCGTACACTCGCCCCTTTCATCCCTTGGTTTAGGATAATCCGCCATGTCGCTTCCGCAATATGTTTTCTTCTTTCCTCATGATCCACAATTTTTGGCATACATGTATTGTAGCAGATTCCGCTTCCTCTCTCAATTTTATAATACAGTTGTATTATTAAAAAAATGGTGCTATAATCTTACTTAATTCATACGACTGTATTATTCAAACTCATAAAAGGACAGGTGTTTTCTTTTGAACATTGTCGCCTGGATGATTGTCGCCTGTGAAGTTGCATTTTGGATTTTCATTATTTTAGGTTTGGCTGCACGTTATATACTCAAGCAGGAGAAACTGGGTCTTCTTCTCCTTGCATTATCCCCCGTTGTTGACTTGATTTTGCTGATTACGACAAGCGTGGATTTGTACCGCGGAGCAGAATCCACTTTCGCACACGGTCTTGCCGCAGTGTATATTGGCGTGTCGATTGCATTCGGGAAGAGCATGATTGCTTGGGCAGACCAACGATTTAAATATTACATCACGAAACAAGGGACACCGCCGGTCAAACGATACGGCACAGAATATGCTGTCCACTACTTCAAAGGCTGGATTCAGCATCTGATCGCTTATCTCATTGGCGCGGTTCTATTAGGCGGACTGATTTGGATGATCGATGATGCATCTCGGACTGAAGCGCTCAGTGGAATATGGCAGCTTTGGTCCATTATCGTTGGCATCGACCTTCTGATTTCCATAACTTATTTTATTTGGCCGAAAAAACAGAAAGCATCGATTTAGACGAAAACAACGAAAACCTCCAAGACCACATTTTTATGTGGTTTTAGAGGTTTTCTATTATATCACATCGGATGAACATTCATCGTTAGTCATTGCCGTTGGTTTCTATGCCATTTCACAACGAGACCATGAACCTTCAACAATGGCTTGGATGAGTCAACATATCCCCATCGTTTATCGCATACCAAATGCTTCCGCGATCAATTCATACGATCGAATTCGCGCCTTCTGATCGTGAATCGGACTGTTGATGAGAATTTCGCCTACTTGATAGTCCGATCCCATTTGGATCAGCTGCTGCTTCACTTTTTCCGGCGTGCCGATAATGCGGCGCTGACGAATTTGCTGAATGTGCAGACGTTCCGCCTCGGAATACGGATATTCCATGGCCGTCTTCAGTGAAGGCAGGTAAGGCATTTCCCGCCCCGTCCGAATACCTAAAAACAGCAGATCAGCGCTCATGGCCAGACGATCCGCTTCTTCCTGCGTCTCAGCACAAATCGCCAGCGTTGCAATCATGGAGCGAGGCTGGTCATGAAGCAGTTTATTGGGCTCAAAATGCTCATTGTAGTATTGGGTCGCTTCTTCCCCGCCCGGCGTACCGAAAAACTCCGCAAAGGCATAATTGGTTCCAATCATTGCAGCAATTCTTGCGCTCTCTCCACTTGAACCAAGCAGCCAGATTTCCGGCGCCGTCGAAATTGACGGGTTCGCCAGCAGCTTCTCAAACGGATGCCCCGCAGGCATCGCTTCGTGAAGATAACCGATAATATCCATGACCTGTTGAGGATATTTATTCACATCGACGAATTTATCCTGCTGGAGCGCTCTAGTTGCCAGCGGCATACCGCCGGGAGCACGGCCGAGTCCGAGATCAATGCGTCCCGGATGCAGCGCCTCTAGAAGTCGGAAATTTTCCGCGACCTTATAAGCACTGTAATGAGGGAGCATAACCCCGCCGGATCCAACACGAATTCGAGAGGTGGCAGCTGCCAAATGAGCGATCAGCACCTCCGGACTGGAGAAGGCAAGCGCAGGCATCGAATGATGCTCTGACACCCAAAAACGCGAATACCCCAAATTCTCCACGGCTTGAACCAGACGAGTCGATTCCTGCAGCGCATCGCCCGCAGTTCTGCCTTCAGCGACATAGACTTGATCCAAAATACCGAGCTTGATCATGAACGATGCTCTCCCTTTGCTGGAACTATACAGCCATCATCTGTACATAACGCAGCATCGGAGTCCCCTCCAAGTACAGTAAGCGGCTGATCTTCTTCCCACGCTTTTTGCAGCGCCTCCAGAAATACTTCGCTCGGCTGTGCACCGGATACAGCATATTTCCGATTGATGACGAAGAACGGCACGCCTCGAATTCCTAGATCAGCCGCCTCTTGTTCATCACTCCGGACCCCATCTGCATATTCGCCGGCTGCTAATACGCGCAGCACCTCGTCACGGTTTAATCCAACCTCGGCTGCTAAATCGGCTAAAGTGTCATGGTTTCCGACATGAAGCATATCCGTAAAATGAGCCTTTAGCAGTCTTTCTGTCATTTCCGCAAGCTTCCCCTGCGAAGCCGCATAATGCGCAAGACGATGCGCATCAAACGTATTGGTCTGGATCGCCTTCCCAAGATCATAATCCAGCCCGACCTCTTTGGCCTGCTGTGTCACTTGATTGCAATTTGCAATGGCCTGCTCCCGGCTCATCCCATATTTAACTGCCAGCATATCATATGCGCTAGGATTCCCGTCACGCTTCATATTCGGATCGAGCTCAAAGCTTCGATACATCACTTCCACTTGTTCTTTATGGGCAAACTGATTGAGCCCGGCTTCGAACCGGCGCTTGCCGATATAGCAGAACGGGCATACAAAATCAGACCAAATCTCAACTTTCATCTGTGCAGCCTCCTTCATTCGATGCATGATTACAGCCTTCTACACGCCAATGATTGGCATGCTCAAAAACTGCTTCTTCAATTATACACCGAATCGTCATCCAATGAAAAAATGTCCATAGCATGGCTATGAAATAAAGCTGTCGATAAATAAAAAATGGAGATGCTGGAACCCCGATTCAAAACGGGAATCCTCCATCTCCATCAGGTTAATTGGAAGTTACTGCTGCGGGGAATAGGTCACATACTGCGATAACGGACCGTTCATTTTGTTTAAATCATCTGCAACAAACCGAGCAATCGTCTCAGCGCCGTAAATATTAAAATGCGTGTTGTCCTGTACGCCTTCCGGGTAATTAGGATGCTCTCCCGCTTCGAGCCAAACGAACAGCTTTTTGGAGTCCTCGATGCCGAGCGATTCGTACAGCTTGCGCGTATGAACCGCAAGGTCGATAAGCGGGAGCTTCCATCGTTCTGCAAGCTCCCTTGTTGTCTGCTGATAAGCACCATGCTCTGCAGCAGCCAACCGGCCATCCTCGTCAAATTTTCTTCGCTCCACCGAAGTGAGCAGCACTGGCTGCGCATCGCTGTTTAGTGCACATTCAATACATTTCGTTATATATTCCGCATAAGTCGATTGCGGATCTGTATATCTTTTCGGATCCTGCTTTTGATCATTGTGACCAAATTGAATAAACAATACATCTCCTGGCCGGATATGGTTCGCTATCTGCTGAAGATGCCCTTGATCGACGAAGCTTTTGGAGCTTCGGCCGCATAACGCGTAGTTTCTCACCACTACACGATCGTCTAGAAATTTGTACAGCATTTGTCCCCATCCTGCCATCGGCAATTTATTCGGATGATACTGGGCTGCGGTTGAGTCCCCCGCAATAAACCAGTGCACTGGTCTTTTCTCTGTAAACGTATTCAAATTACTCCCTCCTTATGGGTTTCTGACATATATATGCCTATCTATTTCTTTTTAGAAAGTGGTTTTCCTTCTCCGAATTTAAGATTTCTTTCTTCATGATCCTTCCATGATCTTGCGATAACATCCATTGTGCTTTCTTTAGATTCAATAAAATCTTTACACAGCCATCTATAATATGAGAAATTCAGCAAAATGATGGAGTGAGAAAATGAAAAAATATATCATGGGGGTCGATTTAGGCGGCACCCATATAAAGTCCGCTATATTTGACACTGAATTGAATACTGTCTTCGAAAGAAGCGACTCCACAGAGGCTGCACTCGGACCGGCCCATATACTCGATAAAATAAAGAAACACAGACATCTTCGCTTCGCACGTCACATTTTCAAACGATGAAATTCAACGGGCGCCAGCATCCATAACAAAAAGCCGATCCAAGCGGATCGGCCTGCTGTTCATCTTTTCATTCAGTTCGTATGAACGGTATTTTTTGGCGCATCTGCGACAGGAATGCCAAAATTCGGTGTACCGTCTTCGTTCCATTCAAGCAGCTGCACTCTCGTATGCCGGTTCGGGTCATAAAGCGGATCGCCTTCGATCTGCTTATAATTTCGAGCATGATAAACCAGCAAATCTCGTCCATCTTCCGAGACGGTAAAGCTGTTATGTCCTGGTCCATACTGTCCTGTCTCTTCACAGGTTTGGAATACCGGCTGCGGCGACTTTCTCCAAGAACGAGGATCGAGCAAATCCGCGGATTCATCTGCCGTGAGCAGACCCATGCAGTAATTGGCGTCCGTTGCGCTCGCGGAATAGCTGATAAAGATGCGCCCGCCCCGCTTCAACACAGCGGGACCCTCATTGACCTTGAAGCCGATGACTTCCCAATCGTACTCCGGTGTTGAGATCATCACCTGCTCTCCAGTCAGCGTCCATGGATTGCTCATCTGCGAGATATACAAATTGGAATTGCCAGGAATGTCCGGATCCTTCTGAGCCCACACATAATAACGCACCCCGCGATGTTCAAACACGGTCGCATCCAGCGCAAATGACTCCCATTTTGTCTTCACTTGCCCTTTCTCGACCCATGTACCTTCCGTTGGATCGGGAGACACATTCTCCAGCACATACATTCGATGATCAAACAGGCCGTCATTCGTCTCGGTAGTTCGGGCAGCTGCAAAATAAATGTACCACTTGCCATCTAAATGATGAATCTCTGGGGCCCAAATATTCGCGCTTAGCGGACCGCTATCGTGCTTGCGCCAAACGACGGTCGGTGCTGCCTCCTTAAGCCCTTCTATCGAAGATGCTTTTCGAAGCTCAATTCGATCATATTCCGGTACGGAAGCCGTGAAATAATAATATCCGTCCGTATGCTTCATGATCCATGGATCTGCTCTTTGTTCAACAATCGGATTGCAGTATTCTATCTCTTTTTTCATCGTCGGTTTCTCCCTTTACATATCCTTTGATTTTAACCTTTCACAGAGCCCGCCGTCATGCCGTCTATAAAGTATTTCTGGAACGCGAAGAACAGAATTAGAATTGGCACAATCGAGAAGAACGAGCCTACAATCAATAAATCATAATTATTTCCATACGGCGTGAGCAGCGTTTTCAAGCCAATCGGCAGTGTGTATTTGTCAGAATCGCTGATGACCATAAACGGCCACAAAATATTGTTCCAGCTGTTCATGCCGTTCAAGATTCCCATCGCTGCAAAAGCAGGCTTCATCAGCGGCAGAATGAGACGAATATAAATCCCGTATTCATTCGCTCCGTCGACTCTCCCCGCAGCAATAATTTCCTTCGGCACCCCTCTTAGATATTGCCTAAAGAAGAAGATCGTTGCCGCATTCGCAATGCCCGGCAAAATAATTGCCGAATACGTATTCATCAATCCCAAATTGAACGTCAATGTATACAGCGGCAGCAGCAATATTTCAAAAGGCACCATCATAATAAGCAGTACACAAATGAACAAGAAGTTCTTTCCTTTAAATTCATAAGCCGCAAATCCGTAGGCGACCGTCGCGCTTACAATCAACGTCAGTGCGACCTGAACGACCGTCAGCAGGATCGAATTCGTAAACCACAAAAAGTAGGAATGATCACCAGTAAACAAGAAGACAAAATTATCAAAACTCATGACAGACAAATCGAAAGATAGATTAAGACCTTGCCGAATCAGTTCCTTCCCTGGCTTAAATGAAGCTAGCGCGATCGCATAAAACGGAATAAGCACCAAAATACACAATATTGCGAAGAGGACGGTGAGAGAAAATTTCGCTATCGTATTTTTGTTCATCTCCTAGTCCTCCTTCTTAAACATGCCGGAAAAAGCCAGCTGCGTTAAATTGATAACCATTGTAATCGTAAGCAGCACAATACCGACTGCTGCCGCATAACCAAGATCATTCTTCTCAATGCCTTGACGATACAAATACCCGACAATCGTTAGACCGATATTTTTCGGCGAGTTGTTCCCGTTCCATAGCATCATACTTTCTATAAACATGGCCAGACCCGCATAAATACTGATCGTCAGCACGTAGATCGTCGTTGGCTTAAGCAGAGGCATTGTAATATGTCTAAATTTTTGAAACGAGCTGGCACCGTCAATCGAAGCCGCTTCGTAGTATTCGTCCGGAATATTCTTGAGTCCGGATAAGAAATACAAAATATTGACACCCATCCATCTCCATGTGGCCAACGTGACGAGTGCAACGAAGCCGGTCACCTGTCCTTTCAAAAACTTGATCGGTTCAATCCCGAATAGACCGAGGAAAGAGTTGATCAATGAGCCTTCCATTTCACCGAACATCAGCCGGAAAATTGTACCGGCGACGACAACAGACGTGAGTGCAGGAAAGAAAAAGGTCGACTTGAACAGCTCCCCGCCCCATACAAGCTTGCTGTTAATGAAAACAGCCAACAGCATCGGGATCGGGATAAGAATAAGCAGGGTCAGCACCATGTAGACCACACTGTTCATGACAGCCTTTAGAAACACTTTATCTCCCAGCATCTTGTCATAGTTATCCAATCCGACCCACTGAGCTTCCTGCCCGAGCATCGTTTTCTGAAAGCTCATTTCGACAGAATTCAGCATCGGGTACGCCCAAAACACCACAAAGACGAGAATAAAGGGCAGCACGAAAATGTAAGGAGCGACCTTTTGCGAGTATAGGAAATTTTTAATCATCACTTTACTCCTTTGGCTGAACAGAGCTGCCTATATTCACGGCAGCTCTTTATTATAGATTGCAGGATCAGAAGACTATTGCAGCTCTTGCTCAATTTGCTCCTGTGCATCATTCAGCGCTTCTGCGATGTCCTTACCATCCTCGAAAATTTCATTCAGTGTAATCGTACACAAGACATTATTGATGGTCGGAGATGCGGATACGGAACGAATCAGTTGAATTTCGTCTTTAATTTCGTTCAACACATCAAACGGGTTGTTCACGAAATACTTCACGAACTTGTTATCTGGATTATGTGTCACATCTTCCATTTCCCATACATCCATATTGACAGGGTCAAAGCCGAGCGTATTCCAGATTTCGATATTCGCGTCCTGGGAAAGCTTCGCATAGGCCAGGAAATCTTTGGCCAGCTGTACGTCTTTCGCTGTTTTGGTTACAACCGTTCCAGTACCGCCGCCTCCCACAGATCTTGGCATCCCTTCTTCAATGACCGGAATTGGCGCAATCGCGATTTTGCCTTCCAAGTCGGTCATGTAGTTCGTATAGCGGGACATTTGCCACAGAGGCATCATCGCCGTAACGACATTGCCTGCGTTGAATTCACCGTAAGCTTCTTCCGTATCCGGCTGGCCGCCGGCAATCGTCGTAATGACGTTATTATCCTGCAGGTCCTTCAAAATCGTCAATCCTCTGATCAATTCCTCCGAATTAATTTTCGGATTTCCTGCTTCGTCCACAAAATCAGCGTTTTGCTGCGCCAGCATCATCGATGACTGCCAGGTAGCACTGGTGTCTGCCGTACCCATATATTTGCCCGTTGCTTCATATACCTTAATACCGGCTTCCTTGAAATCTTCCCAAGTCACGATATCTTCATAGTTTACTCCCGCTTCCTCCAAAATCTCTGTATTATAGAAAGCGACGGAAGCCCCAACGTGTGTTGGAATACCATAAATCGTACCGTCTTTGCTGTACAGGTCCAGTCTGGATTGTACAATCGTATCTTTGTGAGGCTCAACGACATCATTCAGCGATTCCAATTGAGGCTCGCCTTCCATGAAATCCGGGAATTTACCTAGCTCAATATCGGCAATATCCGGTGCACCTTCACCCGTTTGAACCGCGATCGACAGCTTGTTGTGCATATCGTCATAAGGCATAACCGTAACGTTCAATTTAATTTGGCGGTCTGGAAACTCCTTATTCCATTTGGCAAGCATTGTCTCAAAATGCTGTCCGTGAAGCTCTACGAATGTCCAGTATTCCAGTGCCGTTGCGTCTTCTCCGGCGCCTCCGTCAATGACGGTTTTTTCACCGCCGCCTGAAGACGATTTACTGCAGCCAAATAAAAATACAGACATGGATAATACCAACAATATAATCAGCCATTTGTTCTTCAATGTTTGACCCTCCTTCATTGTACAATCCTTCATTTTACTCGCCCCTTCGCGTTGAGCGAGGCTAAACCCTTTCGCTTTTTATGTAAAATCTCTGTTGTCCAATGGTTAGAGCTTCTATAGATGTGCGCAGCTCATTCTTGCTTAACCTTTCGTACACACCCCCTAAGTGGTTTAAAGATTAATGAAATGATTTAAGTTTAACTTAATGAATCCGCTTGCAAGATTAAATTAACACAAAATGCATAGATTTGTAAACAGCATTTTGTAAATCTTTTTATAAATATATAAACCTATTTATTATTGTTTGATCAACATGAGTAAAATCAATAATATTCGCTCAAGGTCAAGCTATGATCCCTTTATATTAAATCATAACATTCGTTGAAATAAGCCGTATCATATTTATTATTTTAGCTTTTTATAAAAAACCAATGATTTTATTCACGGAATATAGTAAGATATTGAATTGAATCATCTGAAATAATTTAATTTATTTGAAAGTAATAAGAAGCAGAAAATTCCTGTCGGTGTTCTTCGGGGAAGAGCGACCTCGCGAGTTTGCCCAGCAAACGGCATCGTGTACTGTCTCTTTCTGTCTAAACGGAAGTTTTTATCGCGGGTAGAATAGTTTAACCTTCGAGGAATTAGACGAAGTTAAGCTTTACTATGTGATAAATAAAAAACGAAATTTCTTACTATAGCGGAAGTAGGTCTGTTGCGATGATTTATATTAAAGATCTCATGAGTGGACTAGACATTTTCAAAGCGTTAAGCTCCGAAATCCGAATTCAAATTCTTGAACTGCTTGCCAAGCATCAAGCCCTGAACCTCAATGATTTGGCTACCAAGCTGAATCTAAGCAACGGTGCGATTACGATGCATATTAAGAAGCTGGAGGAAAGCGGGCTTATTGAAATCAACACCTCTGTAGGCAAACACGGTATTCAGAAGCTGTGCTATCTGAATAAGGATAAGCTGATGGTCGATCTCAAGAAGAGGGAAGTTGACAACCTGTATGAAGTAGAGCTTAAGGTGGGGCATTACAGTGATTATCAGGCCGTACCAACGTGTGGATTGGCAACGAAGGACAGCATCATTGGCGATTTTGACGAGCCTCGTTATTTTGCAGATCCCCAGCGGATTGATTCTGAAATTATTTGGCTCGCCGATGGATTTCTGGAATATAGAATTCCGAATTATTTGAAACCCAACCAAACCTTTCGCGAAATTCAGCTGTCGATGGAGCTCAGCTCGGAAGCTCCCGGCTATTGCGATAATTATCCATCGGATATCTTTTTCTACTTAAACGGGGTCGAAATTGGAAGCTGGACAAGTCCGGGGGATTTCGGGGAGAGCAGAGGCAGCTTTAATCCGGATTGGTGGCCGCCGCATCTGAATCAATACGGTATGCTGAAGCTCATCCGAATCAATCATGAGGGCAGCTTTATTGACGGCTGCCGTATATCCAATGTTACAATAGACCAGATCGGTCTAGATTACAAAAGTGAGCTGACCTTTCGAATTGCTGTCACCGACCAACCGATCAATAAAAGAGGCTTAACGATTTATGGTAAAAATTTTGGGAATTACAGCCAAGATTTGCTGGTTCGTGTGCTTTACGATGTCAATCATGAATAATTGCACAATCACAAGCAGAAAGACAGGGGCATCTTTGCACCTGTCTTTTTTTGATTCTAGAACTCATATCCTCTAGTCCCCAGCCTAAGGTAAAGATTTGCTGTACAATTCATTGATATCCTCAATATATTCATCACCGCCGCTCCTGCGCCATTCCACGGTGGCCTGCTCTAAGCCGGCTTCATCAATTTGCCCCATAATAAACATCGTTCTGGCATCATTGATGATCTTATCCAGCTTTTCCCCTTTCTCCGCGTATTCATCGGACACCAGCGGCTCAGCCAAATCGCTTACAATAATTTTTTCATTGTCCACTTGAAGCTGTTCCGCCTTCTCACGCAGCCCTGAGCTTTCCACTGGACGCGTACGATCTTCAGGAATAAACATGAGAAGCTGGTTCAAATTTTGCAATTCCACCATCACGTCTTGATCCTCGGAAGGAATGACATAAGACCCCATATCCTCATAATGCCTCCCCGCGATTCCATTGCCGAGCAAAATTTGCGCGTCCTCATCATTGATCCGATCTAGAAAAGCCAATACTTGCTTAAGCTCTTCTTCCGTCTTCACGCTGGATTTAGAAATGGCGATCATCCCTCCGTATCCCGCGGTCGAATAGTCTCTTCGACCATATGGACCCTCCGGTGCGCCAAATACGTCCATCACCTGCTCCTGGGCCTTCGTCCTCTGGATTTTGCCTTCCACCCTTTGCGCCATATCGGCAACATCTACGATGACTCCTGCCTCGCCCCGCACAATCGGCTCAACCCATTGATTGGGGTCCATCACTGCAAAATTACGGTTCACCAGGCCTTCGCTGTAAATTTTCCGAAAAAATCGCAGTGCCTCCATATATTCCGGCGTCAGATGAGCAGGTATTAACCTGCCGTTCTCATCCATCCCCCATCCGTTCGGAGCCCCGAACCAAACCTGCATAATGTCCCATGGTCCCGAGTAACTCGTAACGACCATTCCATAGGTATCATCTTTGCCGTTTCCATCCGGGTCTTGTTCAGTAAACGCTTTCAATAAATCATAAAAATCATCGATCGTTTGAGGATTGTCCAGACCGAGGCGATCCATCCAATCTCTTCGTACGGAAACGCCCATCCGCCCTAACGTTCTGGCGCGATATATGCCATACGTTTTTCCGTCGATGGATGCATTATTCAAAATTAGCGAATTGGCCTGGCTTAAATTAGGGTAATCCTTGAGATACGGCCCGAGCTCCCAGAACTTCCCGGCACGCACCGCGTCGATAAAAGCTACCGTTTTACCTGGAATCACTGTAATTTCCGGAAGCGAATCTAAGGATATAGCAATACTGAGAGCACTGGAATACGTTGTGCTCGGTACGAAGCGAAAATTCAATTCCGTATTCGTGATTTCCTCCAGCTGCTTAATGACGGGACTGTCCTCGTCTGGTGATTTTTTATAATAGGCTGGAAGCATAATGCCGATATTCAATTTCTCTTCAGCATGTGATTGGGTTCCGTTCACCTTGGAGTTCGTCAGATTCGAGTGAGGATTTGAGCATGCAGTCAGCAATGGTACGATCAAGAAGCAAATAACGAGAGAATTTCGATAAAGATGGGTCCAGATCATTCCCGTCCTCCTTTTCCATTCCAGCGGGCGCCTCATACGTTACCGTTCATAGTTAAAACAATAAAATACGGCACTTATTTGCGCAACCACACTTTTTTGCTTGATGGAACTCATGGGCATGATTCCAGCGATCTTTGGATTGCCTTTTCCTTTAATAAAATCTCATGTACTGGAATGAAAAGCAAGAAAAAGTCCTCGACAATTTCCGTCAAGGACTCCATCCTGTCGTAAGTGCTGGTAGGAGAACGAATCTTCTTCGCATCAGCTTCTGTTGATCAATAAGACTGCCTTTTCCTCTATTGCCCCTTGGCATCCTTAATGGCTTGATTCAATGATTCCGCCGCGTCCCTGAATGCCGTATTGTAATCATCGGTATCACGAATCGGCCAGATGGCATAGTGATACGGAGAATCACCTAGACTTTCATACTTCCCTTTCTTCGGAACAGGAGCAAATTGGTTGTAGAACATCGCTCCGAAGTTTTTTCCTTTGAACGCACTCTCGGTACCAAGCTGGCTCTTAATATGATCATCGTTAAGCACAGGCATCACACCGATCTTGGAAAGGTGGCTTTGTGCCTCTTCGGAAATCAAATACTCGATCACTTTCATCGCAGCTTCTTTATTTTTACTTGAATTTGCGATACCAAAATAGGTAGGATACGGCTGGGATCCGACCCCCGGATTATCCGAGAATGTAGGCAGAGCGACCATATCCCAATTCATATTGGTGAAATCCTCTTGGAATACGAAGATAATCGAAGACAGCCAAACGAACATAGCCAAATTCTTGGTTTGCAGGAATTCATTGCGGTAAGGTCCAAATCCATCATTCGCCTTGCTAAAATCAATATAGTGGGACATTGGATCGACAAACACTTTTTCATAGAACGATTTCCAGCGCTCATCCTGATTAATCGTGGCCTGCTCGTTCTCATCGACATAAGGCAAGGACATCTGGTTCATTCTGAGAACGTGCGTCGTTGAAGTTGCGTATCCGAAATACTGTTCGCCGCCCTCATTACGCGTCATTTTCTTAGACAATTCACTGAGTTCTTCCCAAGTCATGCCATCTTTCGGATAGTCCACGCCAAATCGGTCAAATAAATCTTTATTGTAATAAAGCACAACATTGTTGTTAAAAACAGGTACCGCATAGATGCCGCCATCCGACAGCATTTTGATCGAATCTACAACGGTCGGCTCCAATTTACTCAAATCCAAACCATGGCTCTCGATTAATTCGGTCATGTCCATCTGAACATCGCTTTCAAAATAACCTTGGATAAAGCCAATGGAATCGAAATAAATATCGATTTGTTCTCCGGCTGCGATCATTTCCTTTAATCCGTATTCTTTCGATGCCGGCTTATAGGTGATCGTATAATTCGGGAATTTCTCTCGAATCAAGTCACCGAAACGAGCATTAAAGCTTTCCTCCGAATCGCCGCTTTGTGTGAAGATCACCAGTTCAGCCGGCTCATCGCTCGCCTCGTCCTCGTTATTCTCATTTGCTGCCGGGGGATTGTTCGCCGTGTTCTGCGTGTTCGAACGATTGTCCCCATTATTGCTTTCATTCGTTCCGCTATTTCCGCTGGAGCATGCGGAGATGAGTACCATAACCATGATGAGCATGACCGCGATCGATCTTTTCATCAAATGAATCTCCTCCTTATTCGATTTCCTTTTCAACCGATTTACTATGATTGAAACCGATTACATGCCCAATATAGCGAAAACAAAAATTTCCTACTACCGCACATTATTGAACTGCTTCCGAACTTCTTAAATGTATCTTTTTTGGCGAAATATCACTTTATTGATCGCTTTATTTACGGCTAAGTTCACGATACTGCCTAGGGGTCATCCCCTCCAGTTTTTTGAAGATACGGTTAAAATAACTATGCTGATACCCCACTCTCTCCGCAATATCGTAAATTTTCAGACCTGTATCGCGTATCAATTCTTTGGCTTTGTCCATTCGGAGCTCTGTTAAGTAATCAATGAAGTTTTTGCCGACATACTGTTTAAAGGCTTTGCTTAAAGAGTAATGATTCGTACCCGCATGCTCCGCGCATTCATCCAATGAAATATCCCTCATATAGTTATCATGCATATAAGTAACCGCTTTATCTACGATTTCTCTTAGGCGATCGTGGGATCGTTCCTCCATTTCATCAAAAAATGGACCCGCGACGCTTCCCTTCATCCACTCGAGCATTTCCTCGGCTCCGCGGATCTGCGACAGCCGTTCATACATGTTGCTTCCTTTAAACAAACGATGTGGATTCATGCCGCACTGCAGCATCGTATTTTGCATTTTTCCGAGCAGCTGCAGCATCCCCTGCTGCACGACGGCTTCCGTAGCACCGCCTGCCGCCAACTGATTCAGAAATTCTGTGATAAGCAAATTCGCTTCTTCGCGCTGTCCGGTTCGCATCGCCTGCACGAGCTTTCTTTCCAACGAAAAAGAATAACGCATTTCTTCATCGCTGCAAAAGTCTTCAACCTGCTCCAGATCAATGATTTGATTCCGCAGCGTACAATCCCGCAGCAGCAGGGCTTCTTTCACTTCGGCAAACAGATGCGGCACATGTTTGATGTAGGCAGTAGAGCGGCTGACAGTAATGGCTACATACAGCTTTAGGAGACGTTGAATCGCCTCCATCACCTCCCTGCATAGATCGTTAACCTCCGTACGCATATCTTGCTCCTCATGCATAAATACCAAGAGACCGATAGACATATCGTGCAGGTTGATGACACTTACCTGCTCAAGCTTTGCTTTCGCCAGCTCTTCAACGATATTGGCTGCGGCGAACGTAAACAGATCCTCATCCTTGGAGGTGAGACGTCCCTTGCGATTGGAGAATCCGAGCAGTTGAATACTGAGCACCAGCATATGACGGTTATCCAGTTTCCATCCGAGCTGCTTCATTCGTTCTTTGAGCTCTTCTTCCGTATAAGATCCCAGACCGTCATGAATTAACTGAAGAAGAAAACCTTCTTTCAGATAGGGCAGCTGGTCGGACAGCTTGTGCTGCATCGCGGCGCTTTGCTTCAGCATGCTCTCCCACTGTACTTCAAGATATCTAAACTCATCCCTGGCAAGACGATCCGCTGCCGATCCACTCCCTTCCTGAAGCAGTCTCACCATTCGTCCAATCGGCGTATAAATTCGCCGCGATATCATCCAGGACAACAAGACAGCCAGCACAATTCCAGCCATACTGACATACAGGATGATTTTGGATGTGAAGACAACCGGTGCGGTAATGGCTGTCATCGGCACAGCAGAGATATAAGTCCATTCCATATTAACCCGCTCAAAATTTCCGTAGGACACGGAATACGTATTTCCGTTCCATGGCATTACAAAAGTCGATTGATCATCGCTGCGCGAAAGCACCGAAGATAATACTAAATCCTGGAGCTCATTTCCTTCGGAATGACGGTCATGAACGATCATATCTCCGCTGTCGTGATTGATAATCAAGCCGACCCCATCTCCGGAAGGAAGCATCGTCTCCAGCTGCTGTTCTATTTTATTCAAATTCACATAAGCAATTAACGCACCAAACTTCCGAGGAGTCCCTCCCGGAACCTGATGTACAAGCCTAATGGTCGATCCATCATCCGAAACGGATGACGATTCCCAAAAAATATCTGACTGCTGTTCGGGAAGATGCTGATATGGCAGCATTCCCTCTTGTGTCGTAAGAGGCGTCACACTTGTAATCGGATCAAAAACAAGCGGCTGCGGTTCATAGAGAAACAGCTGCAGATTATCCAAAAAGGGATGCGTCCCTTTCTTAATCAGCAAGCTTTGATTCAGCTCGCGGGTTTTTTGAAATTGGTACAAATAGTCCGTTTCCAGCATGGAGTCGTTGAACATCGGATCGAAGGCCCAGTGCGTTAATGTTGTTTTCAGGTAAGACAGCTGTTCATCCAGTTCCTGCGCTCTCTGCTTGATTTGGTTCTCATGCGACGTCAGCATGGCCTTCTCAATTTGATCGATCGCGATCCAATAAATTCCGCCCCCGATAATGAGTCCGGGGATACTGGCGATGAAGAGAATCGATATCAGCGTCTTGCGAAAAAACAACCCTCGCACTGCCATAAACTGACCAACGAATTTTTTAATCGTTCCGCTCTTTGTTTGTTTCAAGCCGCATATCACCTGCCAGTCTCATTATAGATCCTTATGGAAGTAGGAAATGTAAGTGCTTACAATATATTATTATATGGTAATGGACCTTTATCACAACGGTAAATATTTGTCTGCGAGACCATTCCGAGAAATCTACTTTTTTTGCAAAGTTGCACATTATTGCCCCACCCCTCTATGCTTCCCGTTCGAAACGCCGGTTCTTCTGGGTATCCATAAGAAAAAGGGATCATTCGTTCATGCAAAATGTTCTGATTGCTGTTAAACCGTAGATGGCTTAACATAAGAATCAATTTCATGAAGGCACAGCTGCAAACGGTACGAACGGTTTAGCAATCACTTAAAACACCACTTACCCAAAAGAGGAGGATGGGAATGAATATGAATAGGAAACAAATGGAGTTTTTAAATCGTGGGCTTATTGCCTTGCAGGTGGACGATGGTGTCTACCTAAGCTGGCGCTGGCTTGGTACAGAACCGGAGGAGACCCGTTTTGCGGTTTATCGTGACGGGGTCCGGATTCATACGACTTCTCCGTCAGAAGGAACGAATTATCTCGATCCAGACGGTATGGATCAATCTATCTACACCGTTCGGGCCATCTATGATGAGGCAGAACAGGAGGAAGAGAAGCCCGTACAAGTACAGTCATCGAATGTACTTCGTATCCCTCTGCAAAAGCCGCTAGGAGGAACATCTCCCGACGGGGTCACCTATACATACAGCGCGAACGACGCCAGTGTCGGTGATGTAGACGGTGATGGCGAATATGAGATCATCTTGAAGTGGGATCCTTCGAATTCTCATGACAATGCCCATAAAGGCTACACTGGAAACGTGTATCTAGATGCTTACAAATTGGATGGCCAGATGCTATGGAGAATCGATTTGGGGGTCAATATTCGGGCCGGTGCCCATTATACGCAATTTATGGTGTATGACTTAGACGGAGACGGCCGTGCCGAAGTCGCCTGCAAAACAGCGGACGGAACGATCGACGGCACGGGCACAGTGATTGGAGATGCCGACGCGGACTATCGCAACCGTGACGGATATATCATAGAGGGGCCGGAATTTTTGACCGTCTTTGAAGGCCTCACAGGCCGCGCATTGCATACGACCGCCTACGAACCGCCGCGTGGCAACGTTTCGGATTGGGGCGATGCTCACGGTAATCGCGTAGACCGCTTCCTTGCTTGTGTCGCCTATCTCGATGGGAAGAGACCGAGTCTCGTCATGTGCCGAGGCTATTACACTCGGACCGTTCTCGCCGCATATAACTGGCGTGACGGGCAGCTTAGCAAGGTGTGGACATTCGACAGTGATAAGCCGGGAAATGAAGCTTATGCGGGTCAAGGTAACCACAGTCTGGCTGTAGCGGATGTAGATGGCGATGGCAAGGACGAAATCATCTACGGCTCCTGTGTGATCGATCATGACGGTACCGGACTTTACAGTACCGGCTTAGGCCATGGCGACGCCATGCATGTAGGAGACTTGGACCCCAGCCGCCCGGGATTGGAAGTGTTCCAGGTGCATGAGACTCCGTCGGATTACGGTATTGAAATGCATGATGCGCGAACGGGCGAGCTGTTATGGGGCGTACCGACTACCGGAGATACGGGCCGCGGTACTAGCGGGGATCTGGATCCGAGGTATCCCGGGGAAGAAGTATGGGCAGGGGGAACGTTGTATTCCTGCAAAGGCGAGATCATCGGAGCAGCGCCGGATCAAACCAACTTTGCGATCTGGTGGGACGGGGATCTGCTGCGCGAGCTGCTGGATAACAATCACATCGACAAATGGGATTATGTGAACGGCCGCACCATCCGGCTTGTGACAGCGGAAGGCTGTGCTTCGAACAACGGAACGAAAGCGACTCCTTGCCTGCAAGCGGACCTGTTCGGAGATTGGCGGGAAGAAGTCGTATGGAGAAATGAGGACAGCACCGAGCTTCACATTTATTCGACGACGGAGCCAACGAAGCACCGCATTCGGACACTCATGCATGATCCGGTCTACCGTCTCAGCATCGCTTGGCAGAACGTCGCCTACAATCAACCGCCGCATCCTAGCTTTTATTTGGGAGATGGGATGTCGCCGCCTCCAGCTCCGCAAATTGAGGTGGTAGTTTGCAACAACTGGGCAAAGGTTCCGGCTAAGTGACACGCGTCCATTCGGGTGAAAACAAGCTGACAGCCCAAAGAATCAGCAGTATCGCGGCTGCCGAAATCCAAAAGCGCCATACCTAATTTTATTGGACATCACGAATGACTCTCTTCCATTAGAATGAAAGCGACAAAGACAGGGATATGCCCCTGTCTTTGCCTATCTCAATTTGTTTATTACTCCTGCGGAACAGCGCTCATATCCATGTAAGAAATCTCCCAAATATGTCCGTCCAAATCTTCAAAGCTCCTCGTATACATAAAACCGTGATCCGCTGGATCACTCGCTTGCTTACCGCCTGCTTTCAGAGCACGATCCGCCCATTCATCAACCTGCTCTCTGCTTTCCGCCGACAATGCGATAATCACTTCCGCATGCGATGACGTATTGCATACTTCTTTTTTCATGAAGCCTTTGAAGAACGGCTCGGTCAGAAGCATCGCAAAAATATTGTCGTTGATCACCAAACATGCGGCATTTTCATCCGTAAATTGAGGATTAAATTCAAATCCGATTGCTTTAAAAAACTCCTTCGTTTGCTGCAAGTCCTTGACGGGTAAATTCACGAAAATATGTCCTGCTTTAACTGCCATATGATACTCCTCCTCAAAAATATCAATATTTTACGTTGGTTCAAACGTATGATCCCATTATAATTCATAGACTGTATCTCGATTTCTTCTCATTTGCTATGTATCCGTCGTCCGCACTCCAAATCCTATGACAGCATAAAGGCCAACTATAATGAAACAAACAGCTACCTTGTCGGAGTAAATTTTCGGCTAAGAAAACGATTCATCAATAATGGCTGGGAAATCAAAATAGGCGGGTCGTCTAAGCTGGGTGGATAAAGCTTCACTTCCTGATACGGCACGGATGAATAGGGATTTACGATGATCGGCGCTTTCGTTCTGGAGCGCAGCGTTGTCTCCGTAAGCAAAATATCAGCAGCTTGCATATTCCATGAAACGGAAGTAGCCATGACGTAATAAGTGCCCGGACTTACATTACAAAAACGAAAACGTCCAAGCGACGGCAGCAGCGTCCCGTATAAAGGAAGCCCCTCCGGAATCGGTTTCGCAAATAAGCCGATCAGAATCACTCCGTTGAATGGGACATCTGCAGTCACCGTTCCCTCAATGACTGAAGATGAACTCTCGACCGAATAGGCTGTATGCCATTCGTCCAGCATCTGCAGCGCGCGCAAGCGTTGAACTGTATCGTGCCTTGAATTTCGAAATTCAGATGGCGTCATGCCTACCCGCTCCGTAAATCTAGTAGTAAATGTTCCTAAGCTTTGTTGGCCGATCTCAAGTGCCACATCACGAATCGTCAAATGGGTATTCAAGAGCAAGTCCTTCGATTTTTGAAGTCGCAAAGAAGAAATATAGTATTGCGGGGAAAGGCCTACTCTTTCTTTAAAAAGACGAGAGAAATGAAACGGGCTGTATGCTGCATAGCGGGCAAGCTGGTCAAGCGTAAGAGGTTCAAAAAGATGCTGATGTATGTAGGTGAGAACTCCTTCAATTTCTGCATATCGATTCTCCAATCTTACGTGCCTCCCCCTTTTCATTTAATGCCATATAAGCGAAATGAAAGCCAGTCTCAATCTCCATCATAACCTTTATTATGCATATATGTAAATGGATGACCAAATTTCAATTTAAAAAGGATGTCCCTTCGTCATGACTGACTTCAGGGACATCCTTTATTGTTATTCCGCAGGAATCAGGATCGTTTGATTCGGGAAGATCAGATTCGGATTTGACAGCCGATTATACTCCGCGATTTCTTTCCAGGATACCCCGTATTTCCGTCCAATCGAGTACAGTGTATCTCCTTGTTTCACAATGTATTTCCCGTCTAAGCGGTCACCATTGTCAGAGGGAAGCTGATTCGGTACTTCGACCGGCACCTCAGCTGGAACTTCAACAGGCGCTGGGGCAGCCTTATCTCCTGAAGCGGATTGTTCGATAATTCGTCCTTCCACAGCTGCTGCTAACGCATTCTGGGATTGAATATAGCTGATCACTGCTTCATCCAATGCCGGGTAATGACCAGTGATTTCATCATCCGCGAACATCGTATATTCATCTCCGCCCGCCGCAATAAAGTCATTGGTCGCAAGCACATAGATTCTGTTTAAATCAATAGGCTCTCCGTTGACTTTGACAGAGTGCACCTTGCTGCCCTTCGGCTGACTCGGATCGATCGCGTATGTGATGCCGCCAACTTGCGGGAAGGCACCTTTCGGTTCAGGATAATCTCCCGCACCGTGCTGAAGCGCTGCGACGATATCAGCCCCCGTAACCTCTAGGGTTACGATGTAGTTGCCGAATGGAAGCACCGTGATGATGTCTCCCTTCGTAATGTCCCCCTGATCGATGGATGCCCGAATGCCGCCACCGTTCGTTAGAGCCACATCCGCTCCGGTTGCCATCAGCATCGCATCTGTAATCAAATTGCCTAGATTCGATTCCTTCACTCTTACGGTCGTGCGCTCTCCGTCTAAGAGAGCATCGGTTGCTCCGACGACCTCACTTAATACTTCATCTTGAGAGGCTTGGATCGACGAAATCAATTCAGCGACCTCGGGATCAGGATCCGCCTCTGCCATTTCTTCCTTGGAAATCAGCTTCGAGGTTTTGCCGGTCAATTGTCCTTCTTCAAAGGTCAATGTAACAACCCCGACGTTCTTCAAATACTCTCCTGTTTGAACAATCAGCGTATCGTTGATCGTTTGCGTGATGATCTGATGGCTGTGTCCATCAATAATGACATCTATGCCGTCTACTTGCTCGGCAACCTTATCGCTAGTATACGTACTCGCTTCGTCCATACCGAGATGATTCAGCGCCACGATGACATCCACCTGATTCTTCAGCAGCTCCACCTGCTTTTTCGCTTCCTCGATCGGATTGACGAACGTAATTCCTTCCACATTGTTAGGATGCGTCTTATATGCCGTCTCCGGTGTCGATAAGCCGAAAATACCGATACGAATACCGTCGATCTCCGTAATGAAGCTGGCAGGCAGCACGTCTTGTCCCGCTTTGTCTACATTACCGCCGAGAACGGGGAACTCCGACAATTCAGCGAGCTCCAACAAACGATCGATTCCATAATTGAAATCGTGGTTACCTGCTGTTAACGCATCAAAGCCCATTTCGTTCATAATCTGCACGATGCTTTCCCCACGTACCAAGGTGGAGAAGGTCTGGCCGTGGAACGAATCCCCTGCATCGAGCAGCAGTGTATTCGGGTTATTGCCGCTGTATTCATTTACGACCGCCGCTAGTTTCGCATAGCCCATGCCTGCATTCGAATCCTCAAGGATACGAGAGTGTACGTCGTTAACGTGAATGAGCTGAATAGCCGTTTGCTTCGGAGTGATTTCGTAAACTGCAATCGTTCCGCTTACTTCATGTGCTGCCAGCAGCAGCGCTTTGCCCGTCGGACTATCTACTGCAGGTACGAAGGTCAGACCTTCTGGTCCGATATCGCCTCCTACCTCTTCAGAAGATAGATCACGGCTTGAAAAATATTTGACAAACTGCGGTGCTGCAGGATTCGTTACATCGTATACCATAATTCCGCCTGTACGTTCCAATCCAATGAACGCGTAAGGAACACCGCCAACGATGCCGGACGCTGCCGTCTCAGGCTCAGGACCTTTATCGTCACTGCGGCCGTCAAAGTTGTTTTCTTCATTATCGCTGTTAAAAAACTCCGGCATCGCTTCCGAGGTAATGGTCTCAAAATCGCCGCCGCTGTCATATACTAAGCTCATATCTTCTGCGTCCCAGATGGAGAAGGAGCGACCGCCGTAGCTGTAGATCGCTTCATATTTTCCCTCTTCATTCTTTGGAGCCGATGTCGTCGTTTTCAAGCGTCCGAGCTGATCCTCGTTAAACAAACCGCCATTCACAAGTTCATCGAGCTCGCTTTGCGTATACCCCTCATAGAGATCTGCGTTCAACGCATATTGTTCTGCCATATCCGCTACTCTCTCTTCTTCCGAGTATCCTTCATAATCGGCGGAGTCGCCTTCATTGGGCGTGATAATATAATCCTTCCCTCCAACTTCAATAATCGACATTCCGTCCGGCATATACATACCCAGTACAGGCCAATGCTTCAGTTCCGCTTTGCCGTCCTTGTCTGTAACGTCCAGAACGTTGTTACCAGCTGACCAGTCCTTATATCCTAAGCCATAAACCTGCTTAAACTGTCCTGTCCCCATATCCATGACTGCAATCGCATTACTCTCCTGAAACGCCACATATGCGGTTTGACTGTCGGAAGAAACTACAATATATTCAGGCTCAAAATTTTGTTCATATGTATGCTCAGGGTTGGATTTGCGAACCTCACCCGTCATCGGTACGTTTTGAAAGCTTGCTGTGTTCGCTGCAGCATGCTGCACACCAGCAGAAACATCGATGATCGTTACACTGCCTTCCGGATTATGCTTGTAGTCATCAGTCGGTTCACCTTCGTTTGCAACCAGCACCTTCGTTCCATCGGGCGTAAACGTGACCATATCCGGCAGCGGTCCTGCCTGAACGTGGCCTAAATATTTCCCATCCACATCCAAAAATACGACATATCCCGGATCTTGCTTCGGATCGGCAGTGACGGCGATCGCAATGTAATCTTCCGTAGGGTGCTTCGCCACACTGGTAATATCGTCGATCGAAGATAAGCTGGAGTGCAGCTCATTCAGCGCAATTCGTTTCATCAGCGAAATAGATTGTACTCCGCCTTCACTCTGCAATGTAGAAAGGTCCATGATATCGAGTGCTTTCTCCGCTCCATTTACAGAGAACATTCGCTGATGTTTCGCGTCATATACGACAATTTCTGTACCGCCCTCAGCAAATTCTGCTCCGCTTTCGTAACGTCCAATCAACTCGACGGACAATTCGTCACCGGTACCGTAATCTAGAATAGAAACTTCCTCTGCCGCTTTGGCAGGCGGGGCCATGGTCGCAAGCAGCGCAGCCATCCCCAGCGATAGGACGGAAAGCTTTAATGTCTTCATCTTCTTCCTCCTCGCGTTAATATCACTACTCTATGAATATAGTGATATTGTGTTACGGGGATATTAAGGAGATGTTGAGCGAGTGTAAAGATTTACTATTAACGTAAATTGTACGAGAAGTTTCCCCGAAGACCACGCTTAACCTAAAGCTATTTTTTGGCGAAAATGTGTGAATTGCGGCGGTCACATCACTCTGTCAATATGTTGTCCAATGCATACATTGAAAGTGCAAGACAAAATAAAGCAGTACAAGAAAGGATGAATGTAAGTGAGTGTTCAAAATTCTGGCGTTACTTTAGAGGATATTCAGGCGCAGCTCCAAAGACAACTGGAATTGCAAGCACAAATCCAAGCACAGCTCCAAGCTCAGCTTCAGGCGCAGCTGCAAGCACAAACACAGACCGATACGGATACGATTACAGATGCATTAACCAATGTCGGCAATCCGGTGCAGGGTATTTCGAATGTTGGAAATCTAACCATCGGCATCGTTCTCAAACCGTAAAGGATCGCATCCAATGGTAGGATGACAAGAAAGGAGGAACCCTGTGGGTAAGGATTACAAAGATAAATAGGGCTTGCTGAACGAAACATTAGAGAGCAAATTGTCTGTAGGCGGTACGTTTCAGCAGCATGTTGAGAATGAGGACAAAAAGAAGCCGCAAGCGGCGTTCCAGGTTCATCACGAGGAACTG
>NZ_JBHSQV010000152.1:0-28222 GCF_042658665.1 Marinicrinis lubricantis | reverse complement strand
TTTTTTGAATTCGCTTGTAAACGTGCGGCGTGGTTGTTTGGACATTGTAGAGATCCGCTCCCTTAGTGTAATAGCTTTATTCTACAAGCCCTTATTTTTTCTGTCCAACTAAGTGTAGCCTATCCACCTACGATTGGCAAACCGCATGGAGGGTGTTAGGCTTGATGCTGCTCATTGTATTCGTTCCGGTCACCTATTATTTGGTGAGGAATAAACCGGAGGATGTCGGACTGCTTCCGGATCGGGCAGCAGCCTCTAGGGACGATACGGAAGGGACCCCTGTCATTCAGGAGCAGTCTTGGACGCTGACCGAAGCAGCTAGAAGCAGAGCGTTCTGGCTGGTACTGATCTGTATGGCGATTCCTGCGGCGATTTATACGGGGATTACGTTTCAATTGTTTTCGATTATGGACGAACAAGGTGTTGATCGGTCAACGACGGCGTTCATTCTCAGTTTAGTACCGATGGTCAGCTTCGTCTGCTCGCTCGCATCGGGATTTATTTCGGAGAAAGTAAAAGTACATGCGATGCTCGGGATCACCTTTCTGCTGAATATGATCGCTCCGATGCTTCTTCTCTATGCAGAAGGCGGCGTCATGGTCTTTTGGTTCGCCATTGCTTGGGGTGCCGCGCAGGGCTTCATGAATATTCCTCTTGGAATCATCTGGCCCAATTATTACGGAAGGCAGCATTTAGGCAGCATTCAAAGCGTGACGACAGCGGCAACCGTTGTCGGCTCCGCGCTCGGACCGGTTGCGTTCGGCGCTGTATATGATCAGACCGGTTCCTATTCCATCATCCTCATCGCATCGATGGTAATTTGGGCCGCTGGCGCCCTTATGGCCTTCTTATCTCCGCAGCCGGTGAAAAAATAATAGGCAGGAGACGTCTACAGCCCATTCATATTCGCGAATGGGTTGTATTTATATATTAGGATGTATGCCCTGTTTCCGCCTTTTGCCGAAAAATGTTCAGATAGCGTTAATTCGAGTTATCGTGTAGAAGAACATAACATCCCAAAAGATGATCCTATTAAAATTTAACTTGTAACAGTTTGAGGGCCTATTTGATTAATTTATTTTCAAGATTAGGCTCTAACTTAAGCTGAAACTGGCTTGCTAAGGTTTATTTGAGGTCACTTTATTTTAAGATAAGGGTTATCAAGCATTAGAACAGTGTGCTGGTATCCAACCTTTTATCAGTGCGCCACCTTCTGGATGGTTATCTACGACAAGGTCACCCCCGTGTCGTCTAACGACCCTTCTTGAAATAGTCAACCCTAACCCGACCCCTCCGGTTGAACGATTTCGTGATGCTTCGCCACGATATAGTGGGTCAAAAACACGATGAATCTCTTCTGAAGAGAAACCTTTCCCCGTATCTTGAACAGTAAAGAGCACTCTGTTACCGTCCTTATAGCATTGGATAAAAATTTCACCAGCGTGTGGTGTATGTCTGACGGCATTATCCAATAAGTTATTTATTGCACGCTCTAATAAATATGGATCGCCGATGATCATACAATCGTCCCCAAAATAGTTTGCCATAATAGAGATGTTGTTTTGCTTAGCTAGTGGATTCAGGCTATCAATCGACTTCTTTAATAAAATCGGAAGATTCACCGTTTCTTTTTTGAGATCCGCCTCCAAATATTCCGTCTTTGTAAATGTAAAAAGCTCCTCTACAAGACGGGCCAATTGTGCTGACTTTTCCTTACAAACTGACAGATACCTTGCTTGTTTATCTGGAGAATCAGCAATTCCTTCCTCAAGACCATCCAAATAGCCTCGTAAGGCGAATAATGGTGTCCGTAAATCGTGGGCGACTGCAGCAATGATAAATCGGCGTTCTTCTTCCAATTCCACTTGTTTTTGCATCGATTGTTGGAGACCTTCTGTCATTATTTGAATTCCGCCATATACTTCGGTAATTTCTTTAATCGGGGACATAGGTAATTGAACTTCCAAATCTCCTTCTGCGACTTGTCGGACGGCCAGGCTCATTTTCTCAAGCGGTTTGAGAATGAACCTTCGCATGACATAACCGACGATAAAAAAAGCTAGCAATAATCCTATAAAAGCCACAATCATCTGAACCCCTCTTGGGTTCGGCTGAAAAATCATTACTCTCCCAAATAGGAGCCCATCTTGCATAATTGAAAACTGTTCCGCTCGCGTAAATGAGCGATCCTCCTCAGGGGAAAATCGAAAAATTTCTTGATTTGATTCGGTTAAAATTTCTACACCCATGTCCAATGCTTGTAACTTTCCTCTTAAATCATCTTGCCATTTGGGGTCATACCAGTTTTCTGTATTTGTTTCAATGAAGTGGCTCATTTTTTTTAAATCTTCTTTCTGAGCTTCATTCGTATCGAAACTGAGTGATTTTGTTGTTAATAAGTGGGCCGTTACGTAAAATACCCATGGCAACATCAAGAGTAAAAGCAAACTGAGAATAGAAAATGTACGAATGCGAATTGATCTCATTTTATTCTCCTTTAAAACGGTAGCCTATTCCCCAGACATTGAATATATATTTTGGTTCGTTTGGATCGGACTCAAGTTTCTCACGTAGGCGGCTAATATGGACGCGGACAGTATGTTTATCGCCAATTCCATCCCAAAATTTTTCAAGTAATTGATCATATGTAAAAACAATTTGCGGATGCTCGGCAAACAGTCGCAATAATTCATATTCTTTTGGTGTAAGTGAGATGCATCTTCCCTCTACAAATACTTCTCTTGTGGATAAATCCAAAGTGAGGCCACCGTAATCCAAGATCCTCCTGCTAAATCCCTTCTGGGAACCAGAGCGTCGTAATACAGCCTTCACTCGGGCAATAATCTCACCCGGAGATGCGGTTTTAACGATATAATCGTCCGCGCCAAGTGCCAGCCCGCGAATTTTATCTACATCATCACTGAGGGCACTCAAGAAGAGGATAGGAATGTTACTTTCCTCTCGTACCTGCCGACAGAACTCGAAACCATTTTGTCTCGGCATCATGATGTCAAGAATAATGCAGTCAATTGTAACCTGTTTAAGTGTGGACAGTGCTTGATCGGCGTCATAAGCAGTTTTTACATAGAAACCGTCATTCTCCAAGAAGTCTCTTAATAGTTCGACAATGCTTTTGTCATCATCCACAACCAGAATCGTCTGTATTTCCTTCACAAAATCCTACCTTCCCTTCGATTCTAGTTAAAGAAACGAACCTTCCATCGAAATCTACTTTCAGTATATCACTGTTTCAACAATGACTTCACATCACCCTTTTGTGATGAATCGTGATTGTTTTGTGACCTTTTTGTACCATCATTTGAGACACTTGAAGGTTATTCTTTAATTATGAAATGATCGGCGAATATTCACTATAAATAAAGTGTTTCGCCTCCATCGTATTTCTTAAGAATGGAGCTGTAGTTATGTATTCATTGATTGTATTTGTTCATGTAATAGGTGCTTTATTGCTCGGTAGTTTTCTAGCTTTTCCAGTTGCGTTTAAATCTCTTTTTTTACGTTCAGGTAATGAATTAAAAACATCTCTTAAAACATGGGTAGGCTTTACCCGCTTCGGCCATTATGCATTAATTTTGTTAATCATTACAGGAGGATGGATGGTAATGGGATATGCCACTTATCCTTCATTGTTATGGGTGGTGCTATCGTTTATCCTGCTTATGCTGATTGGTGCTGTGATAGGTATGATACAAAATAACTTGAAACGAGTCATTCTTGCAGAGGATCCTGACAATGCGTTACAACGAAATAAGGCCAAACTTAATACACTCGGTTGGTTTACATTTGTGCTTATTTTAACTGTTATTTTTGTTATGACAAATCGTAGTTTTTTCGCCTAAAAATAAGAGGAAGGATAACGATAAATGAAAAAGAACATTTGGATCATTTCTTTAATCGTGTCGTTCATGTGGGTCATGCATACATTTTCAAAAAACTTCATGGTTGATCCCACTTTTCAGGATTTTCTTGCTAAAAAAGATGGCGTTTTAACTAACGAATCGTTGTGGATGATTATGATCAGGTTACATATCATTTGTGCTATTATCTCCCTTATCACCGGACCCTTGGGTGTGATCAAGAAATTACGAATTAATTCTATCCAATTTCATCGTTGGAATGGTCGAGTCTATGCGCTGTCTATTTTGTTAAATTTTATCCCTGGTGTTTACGTTTCTTTTTTTGCAACAGGAGGATGGTTGAGCACCATTGGATTTCTCGTTTTAAATACACTATGGTTTGGTACAACAATTCTAGGCTATATCAATATTAGAAGAAAAAACGTGATACAGCATAGTTCATGGATGTCAAGAAGCTTCTTTCTTGCCTTTGCCAATATGTTCATCTACATCATTGTGGCCATTTCGCACAATGCCTTGCAATTTTCATATGGTACTTCCTACACAATTGCTGTATGGTTATGCTGGGTGATCAGTTTATGCATGGCAGAAACCATGATACGAAAAAAAGTATTTATATAATTGGATATTATTAATGTTTTATTTGAAGAAATCGGTGATATTAACAAATCCCCTGCTCTAAAAAGCGGGGGATTCATCAGCTAGATCAAATTTTTTCTACCTGCAGTAAGGTAACGTTCTTCACCTGATACGTATCCTTCAGCTTCTCCTCCGGGATGACCTTCAGCTTGACCAAGCCTGCAATCTTTGACGCATCCGGTTTCGAAAGAAGTTTCCACACTTCGAGATCCGGAAGTGCTTCAAACAGCTTTTGCTCATCGAACTCTTTGCGTTTCTGATGAACAATCTTCACCTGATAGCTTCCAACTTTCAGCTCGGAAGAGGACTCCGCTATACAACGCTCCACAATTTCCGCCCGCAGCTGCGACAGCTCCTGCTCGAGCTCCTTCTGCTGCTGTTTCAGCAAAAAATATCGTTCTACCTTCGTCTCCAAACGTGCTCACACTCCCTCTATCACCGATGTATATGCGGGAGGGAATCGGATTAGGACCTTTAAAACATAAAAGCAGCAGCCTTTGTGACACCCAAGCGGTGCCGCGATAGACTGCTGCTCTTCCTACGAATGTGCAGATGCTGCTGGTATTATCTCAATGTTTTCAAAGCGCCGCTCCATGCGATTAATTGATCCAGCATTGCGTTCATATTGTCCAAATGCAAATCAGCTGGTTTGAACGTCGTAAAGTTTTCGAAGTCAGTGAACAGCGACAGCGTTGGATGCACACGTACATCCGCTACCAGCAATTCTCCTAAGATACCGCGCAGATGCTCGGCTGCACGCGCACCGCCTGTGGAACCATAGCTGACGATCCCCGCTGCTTTGTTATTCCATTCTTCACGTGCAAAATCGATTGCATTTTTCAATGCACCGGTAATGCTGTGGTTGTATTCTTGCACAATAAATACGAATCCATCTAAGCTGGCCAGCTTTTCAGACCATGCTTTAATGCCTGGCTCCGTACCGTCCGTTTCACCAAGAAACGGCAATTTGTAATCTGCGATATCTACGATCTCATACTGTGCATCACCGCGTTTGTCTGCGATGCCTTTCACCCACTCACCCACCTGCGGGCTGAGACGTCCTTGGCGCGTACTTCCTAAAATAATCCCAATTTTCAAATCTGCCATTGTACTGTTCCTCCTCCAATATGTACTTATTGTATAACACGATAGTATAGTAGGTTACTTTACGTAAGTAATTATATTTTTTATATTCATTTACGTCAAGATAATTTATATGAAAATACTATATTATTCCTCTGATTTACACCTGACTTGGCACCAGCTGATCCAGCGACACGGGAAAAATCGGCTTTACCAGCTCGAGAATCGCTTTCGCATAATCCTGGATCTCCTTCTGCGCATCGTGCTCCAACCGTTGAGCGAGGAAATGTGCGACAGATTGCAGTGAAGCCGTCCAATACCACCTAACATACATGCCATACGCCGGAAGAAACAATCTCGCCTGCTCCGCACAGATGCCGTCTGCAAGGGCGGCTTCATATTTAGTAAGACCCAGCTCCACATATTCCATCAGCTCTCTCATGTGCTTCTCGCCAAGCTCCCATGCTACCGCATCGCCGCTGCCCTGCTTAGAATTTTCCGGCTTTGATCTCCATTCGTGCTGCTGTGGAATATAAAATACAGGCTCCTCGGTGATATAGCGGCGACTCGATTCATTCCACGCTTCCAGACTGTCGCCCGTTCCTTCATAATGTGCAGATCCTACGACGTATTTCCACCACTGCCTGCATACCATGAGCGGTGCATACAGCTCGAACTGCAATATCGCATGGCGGAAAGGTGAAGTATGTCCTTCCCGCGCTAAGAACTGAATCAGTCTCACGTCCCTATCGCTTAACTCAAGCGATTCCTTCGCATAAGAAACGCGAGCCGCATTGACAACGGTCAAATCCGTTCCCATATGATCTACGAGCCGTACATATCCTTCATTTAGTACTTTCATCATCGCCATTTGAAGCTCCCCCTATACATAGATATACAACATTTCGAGTCCCCATGTATGATTTCCTCTGCTACGAACGTCACGATTTTCAGACTAAATTCCCTCAGCTTTTGTTATTCAAATCCTTGTTATATGAGTCATATGAAAAAACCGTCCCCACCGGACGGCTTATTAGGGTAAACTTAAATCATCACAAAGACATCTATGAGCATGAGAGGTCCCACAGCTGCTTGCCAATCAATATCACCGTGATAGCGATAAATAAAGGACGGATATAGCTTGATCCTTTGCGAATCGCAAGACGCGAACCGACCCATGCTCCGGCGATCATCGCTGCTCCCATCACAATTCCGTGAACATAACTTACGGAACCCAAAACGATAAATGTCATCAAGCTCGCCACATTGCTCGTAAAATTCAACGCTTTCGCATTGCCTGCAGCCGTAACAAAATCATACCCGAGAAACAAAAACGCGAAAATGAGAAACGAGCCTGTACCCGGTCCGAAAAATCCGTCATAAAAGCCAATAACGAAGGCAGTCAGCATACTGAAAATATGACGCTTCTTCGTAATCCCTGAGAAAGTGGATATCTTGCCCCAGTCTTTTTTCAACAGCGTATAAACCGTTACCCCGATCAATAAAAAAATGACGAGAGGCTTTAGAAACGATGCAGGGACGTGTCTTACCATATAAGCCCCTAGTACCGCCCCCAGGAATGAGAAAGGGATCAAGCAGGCAACGAAGCGAAAATTAATTTTACCTGACCTGGCGAAGGTGATTGTGCTCGTGAATGAGGACATGGATGAAGCCAATTTATTCGTTCCAAGCACGACAGGCAGTGGCAGACCCGTCAGCAGCAGCGCGGGAACTGAAATAATACCCCCTCCCCCAACGACCGAATCTACGAAGGCAGCCAGGAAACCGAAGCTTATTAATAGGATTAGTATGTGCACACTGATGTCATCCAAAGAAAGAGCCCCCCAAAAAATAAACAATAGCCTTATTTTACTCCGATGAAAATGAACAATCTATCTTTCCTTTGCTGGTATGATTTGGCGGGACCCTTCATGGTATGATGGGATGAGATGATTATAAGTCAATGGTTAAGAATGAATGGCTTTTAAGCATAGGAGGCAGCATGGCACTTCATGAGATTTTGTTGGCGTTTTTGACCTTGCAATTCGTTATGGCACTCATCATGGCGGTTTTCCCTCGAGACGAAGTCATGAGGAGCAAAACAGGAATCTCTTCTTTCACCCCCAAGCCCAAATCTATAGGGGATTACGTTTTTAACGGCTTGGTCCTTTTCATATCAGGCGGCGCTCTGTTTATGGAATACATCAATGATCGTATCGTCAAAAAGCCTTGGCTCATGCGCGTGGGTATTCGAATCATGATTTTATTGGGTGCGTTATTCCTCGCATTCATATTTGCCGCTTTGATTTCTATATAAATAAATGACCCTTTGGAAACTGCAAAAGATATTGCACAGCACGCCAAAAAGCCGCAAGCAGCAATGTTGAATGCGGCGTTATTCACCCTGGGATATCCCTCGCTTTACAATTCATCCAGCATCGCCAGCAGCCTGTTGTATTTTGCCAACGTGTCTTGATCTTTGGCCCTGACTCCCGATTGATAGTACACAATATCGCCTGTACCGTCTTCCAACTGGTTCCTTGCCTCAAGAATACGCCTTACATTTTTGGCTGTCCCTATACTGCCGGAAATGAAGTCCACATCTTCAGGAAATAGCCTCTTTAAATGATTTGTAAAAAAAGGAAAATGAGTGCATCCTAACACAACCGTTCCATACTGGTTCACATCCAATGAGGACAGCTGCTCTTTCAAGTAGGGAATGACGTTCTCTTTATTGAATTGAAAATTCTCCGCAAGACTGACGAGTCCCGGAAGAGGCAAGCTGTCAACGATATCATGGTGCTCTAGGCTCTTAACGAGATGATTGAACTTTTCCTCTCTCAGCGTTAAGCTCGTCGCCAGAACTAGAACTTTTTTTCTTTTTTGTTCCCACGTCTGTACAGCTGGTTTTACAGCCGGTTCAATTCCGATAATCGGGAAATCATATTTTTGGCGCAGTTCTGCTGCAGCGATACTGGTTGCCGTATTACATGCTATGACAAGTGCCTTCACACCTTGCTTCGCAATAAAGTCGGCAGCATCCAAAATATATTCCCTTACCTCTTCCTTTGGCTTTTCCCCATAAGGAACATGCGAGGTATCCGCATAAAAGAGATAATCTTCATTCGGTAAAAAGCGCAATGCTTGATGCAATACCGTGATTCCGCCTATACCCGAATCAAAAAATCCTATTCTCACACATTTCACTCTTCCCGTTCATGATTTCAGATCTATTTTAGCACGTTTCCTTCCTAATATATTATAGTTCGTTATATGATTCGGTACATGGCCCTATTTTCCAGTCTGTATGGGGTTAAATCCGTGGAACGGAATCGATATATAAATAAACCCGGCCTGTTGATCAGACCGGGTTGTTAGCTGCCCAAATGCAGCCCTTAAAAATAAAGTCGTTTCATCTGTATCAGGTTCACTTGTTTCGAGAAGAGCTCCCTTACTTCAAGAGCAGGCTCGCTCAAGGTCAGCCTAAATTTACCGGCTCTTCCTGCGCGTCATCACATCAAAGATGACCGCTGCAGCCAATACGCCCCCGCGAATCATGTACTGATAAGAGACCCCGACACCGAGCAGGTTCATCCCGCTGGAGAGAGACGCCATCACAATCGCACCGATAATCGCGCCTGTTACTTTACCGACGCCGCCTGCTGAGGATACACCTCCGACATATGCAGCTGCGATGGCATCAAGCTCGAATAATGTACCGGCTGTCGTCGAAGCGGACTGCAGACGAGAGGTAAACAAGATACCGGATAGCGCGGAAAGCATTCCCATGGAACCGAATACGATATACGTAATCTTCTTTACGTTGATTCCGCTTAGATGAGCGGCTTCCGGGTTGCTTCCTACGGCATAGATATGTCTGCCGAGCACCGTCTTGGTAGACAGAAAATGATAGATCGCCACCACTGCAAGCATAATAATGACCGTCCAGGAGAAGCCGTTATAGCCTGCTAAAATCCAAGTAATATAAGCGATAATGGCGGAAACCATGACAAGCTTCAGGATGAAGATCGGGCGTGAAATAACCTCGAATTGATACTTCAGCTTATTTTTTCTTGTGGACAGTTCACTATAAATGTACAACACAATGCAAACCAGACCGAGCAGCAGCGAAAGCAGATGCAGCCCGTTCACTTCAGCGATCGACGGAATAAAACCGTTACCGATGGCATTGAAGTTGTCGTCCTTAATGATGATGGTTCCCGTCTTCTCCGTTACCTGCAGCAGCGCACCGCGGAAGATTAACATACCCGCCAGCGTGGCGACGAAGGAAGGGATACCAATCTTGGCCACCAATACGCCGCTGAACAATCCAACTACGATACCCAGCAGAAGAATGATCGGAATCGTGATCCACATCGATAACCCCACCTGTGTGAGCAGGATCGCCGTGATCGCACCGAGAAATCCCGCGGCATAACCAACCGAAAGGTCAATGTGCCGAATGACGATAACGAGGGTCATCCCGACAGCAAGTACCGCAATGTAGCCTGTTGAATCCAATAAATTGCTTATATTTCGTGATGACATGAACAGTCCGTTCGTCATAATCGTGAACGTGATCATGATGACAACAAGCGCGATGTACATCCCATAATCACGGATATTTTCTTTAACTAATGTTTTTGCTTCCTTGAATAAATTCATGGGTGAGCCTCCTTTCTACTGCGTTGCCAGTTGCATAATTTTCTCTTGATCGGCCTCTTCAATGGACAACTCGCCCTTGATCGCACCTTCGGCCATGACATAGACGCGATCGCTCATACCCAACACTTCACCGAGCTCGGAAGAGATCATAATAATGCTCATTCCTTCGCTGATCAGCTGGTTCATAATCGTGTAGATCTCAAATTTTGCTCCTACGTCGATACCGCGTGTCGGCTCATCCAAGATTAACAGCTTGGGTCCGACGAAAAGCCACTTGCCTAGGGAAACCTTTTGCTGATTACCGCCGCTTAAGTTGCCGACGAGCTGCTCCACGGACGGCGCTTTAATGTACATCGATTGCTTATAATCGTTAGCTACCTTGACTTCCTCATTGTCGTTGATGACTCCATTTTTTGAGATGCCGTGTAAATTCGCGGCCGATATATTACTCTTAATATCCTGGAGCAGGAATAATCCGTTGCCTTTTCGATCCTCTGTCACATAAGAGATCCCTGCCTTGATCGCATCGCTGGTGTGAGCGAAGGACTTCGGAGTCCCTTCTATCAGCAGTTCACCCTGCAGCTTGTAGCCCCTCGGGTTGCCGAAGATGCTCATCGCAAGTTCCGTCCGGCCTGAGCCCATCAAGCCCGCAATCCCGACAATTTCTCCTTTGCGCACATGAAGATTCGCATTCTTCACCACATGCCGTCCTAAATTCGCATCATAAGCGGACCAATTGCGGATCTCCAGCACTCTTTCCCCGTAATTCTTGTTATCTCGCTTCGGATAAATATCGTCAATTTCTCGGCCAACCATGTGCTTGATGATGGCACTTTCCGTAATCTCTCCCTTGGATCCATCCAATGTACAGATGGTTTTTCCATCGCGAAGCACGGTTGCTTTATCCGCAATCGAGATGACTTCCTTCAATTTGTGGGAGATCATAATGCACGTAATGCCTTGTTCCTTCAGCTCGCAAAGCAGTTTTAGCAGGTTTTCGCTGTCATCCTCATTGAGTGCAGCCGTAGGCTCGTCAAGAATTAGCAGCTTTACGTTTTTGCTTAGTGCTTTGGCGATCTCTACCAACTGCTGTTTACCTACGCCCAGATCCTTCACGAGCGTCTCTGGATTCACATCCAGCTTCACCTTCTCCAGCATTTGCTTCGCCCGAATAATCGTCTGGTTCCAGTCAATGACAGCGCCTCGTTTCACTTCATTGCCGGCGTAAATATTCTCGTATACCGTCAAGTCCGGGAACAAAGCCAGCTCCTGATAAATGATGGCAATTCCTGCCCCCACACTGTCGCTAATTCGATGGAACTGCTGCGTCTTTCCTTCAAACACGATGTCGCCTTCATAAGTCCCATAAGGATAAACGCCGCTCAATACTTTCATCAATGTCGACTTACCGGCTCCGTTCTCTCCGATCAGGCAGTGAATTTCGCCTTTTTCCACTTTGAAGTTGACATTGCTCAGCGCCTTCACGCCAGTAAACTCTTTGGAGATTTGATGCATTTCTAGGATATAGCTGCTCATCATGATTGCCCTCCTTTCCTAAACAACGAATGCATGGACCCCCGAATAGCGATGGATGTCCATCGCTATTCGTATCCGTGCCTATGTCCTGATCTTATTCCAAGCCAGTAAATTCGCTGGCTTCGTAGTAACCGGAATCGATCAGTTCCTGCTTCACATTCGCTTGATCGACTACGATAACATCCGTTTGCTTCGCTGCTACATCCATTTCACCATTATCGTAAGAGCCTGTAGTTTCAGGCGTTTCTCCATCGAGAATGGCAACTGCCATACCCATAGCGTCCTTCACAAGTGTACGCACATCCTTGAACACCGTCATCGATTGGTTGCCGTCGATGATGTATTGGATCGATGCCTTCTCCGCATCTTGACCCGTTACGATGAAGCTGGTTACTGCGCTGTCTGATGCAAATACGTCAGCGATCGAGCGAGCCGTTCCGTCATTCGGCGCCAGCACAGCCACATCGCCCTTCATATCAGCGGAAGCTGCAGTGAGGTGAGTTTGTGCTTTGTTCTTCGCTTCATTTGGATCCCAGTTCGTTGTGACCTGACCGATGATGGCACTCAGCTGATCGCGGGAAAGCTCAGCGCTGCCTTTCAAAGCTTCTGCTTCACTGGAGTTTGCGATCTTGAATGTGCCGTCCGCGATTTTAGGCTGCAGCACTTTCCAAGCCCCTTCGAAGAACAAGAATGCATTGTTGTCGGAAGCTGCGCCAGCATACAGATACAGCGGAATGCCTGTGCCTTGTGCATTGTCTACCAAATATTGAGCTTGAGCCGCACCTACTGCAAGGCTGTCGAAGGTCACATAGTAATCGACCGCATCCGTATTGGTGATCAATCGGTCATAGGAAATGACGGTGATGCCTTCCTTCTTCGCTGCTTCCACAGCAGCTGCGGCAGCATTGCCGTCTTGAGGACATATAATCAGTACCTCGATGCCTTTGTTGATCAATGTTTCAACATTCTCCTTCTCTTTGGCAGGAGAGCCTTGGCTGAACAAAATCTCAACCGTGTAGTCCGTACCCTCAAGCGCTTCCTTGAACCTTTGCTCGTCTTGGACCCAACGAGGCTCATCCTTCGTCGGAAGTACGATACCCACGTTCACCTCACCGCCGCCGCTGCTGCATCCTGCCGCAAGGATGGTCAGTATTGCGACTATCATCAATAAAGAAATGACTTTGAATTTACCTTTCATTTGTTCGTCGCCCCTTTTTGTTAGTTTCTTTTGTCTTACAAGTCCATTCTATAGCCGTCCCAGCACCTATGAAACCGCTTTTACTAGCACTCTTTTGCGACTATCTATACTTTTTTAACAAAATAAAACCACCAAGGTGCAGACAGCTGCAAACCTTGGTGGTTACTTAGGCAGTACTACTTTTCCGTATTTCTGTATACCTCTTCTTCCGTATGAAAACCGTCAGCTATAATCGTATCCATCACGTTGTGCCGATCTACGGCAATAGGTGTGAGCAGCACGGAAGGAACCTCGATCTTGCCGTTGTTAATTTTTTGATCTGCGACGACAGGCTCACCCATCGCAAGCTTTAACGCGAGCTCCGCCGCTTCTTCTGCGAGTAAATGAATCGGTTTGTATACCGTCATCATCTGTGTCCCCTCGACGATGCGCTGCACAGCAGCCAAATCCGCGTCTTGCCCCGCCACAGGGATTTTACCTGCGAGACCGCGGGCTTCTAACGCTTCGATGACACCGCCAGCCGTCGCATCATTCGCGGAGATCACCGCATCGATCTGATCGCCGTTCGCCTGAAATGCAGCTTCCATATTCGCTCTTGCGCTGGCCGGTGTCCAGTCCTGAGACCACTGGTCAAACACGATTCGGATATCGCCTCGATCGATCAGCGGCTGGAGTACATTGAAGACCCCTTGCTTAAATTGATGAGCATTATAATCAGTCTCTGCGCCGCCGATGTACACATAGCTGCCGCTGGGCACCTGTTTCTGCATCGCCTCCGCCTGCAGTTCCCCTACCCGCTCGTTATCGAAAGAAACATAAAGATCAATTTCCGCATTTCGGATCAGACGATCATAAGCGATCACTTTAATGCCGGCCGAATGAGCCATATTCACGATCGTTGCAGTCGCTTCGGCGTTGTGCGGAACAACAACAAGAACATCGATGCCGCTGCTGATCATGCGCTCCATTTGGGTTATCTGCAGTGCGTCATCGCCGCTGGCTGCCATGATCTCCACTTCCGCACCTAATGCTTCCACTGCTTCCCTGAACAGGTCTCGGTCTCTCGGCCAACGTTCCTCCAGCAATGTATCCATCGCGAAGGCAATTTTGATCTTGTCCTGATCCGTATCGGAATCCGGCACGGCCGATTCGTCCGCCTTCTGCTCTTCCGCCGGAACAGTATGCATATTCCCGGCACTGTTCTCACAGGCCGAAAGGCTCAAGAGCATGACCATCGCAATGAAGATGAGCCTCATCTGAGTAAATAACCGGATCATTGGCAACGCTTCCTTTACGATGAAAGATCAACCGCCTGCACTATGGTTACCTAAGAGCATCTTCCGATACTCCGTCGGCGAGGCGGCGCACATTTTCTTAAATACTTTACTGAAGTAGTTCGGATCGTGATATCCGACCTCAAACGTGATTTCTTTCAAACTCTTGCTGGGATCGCTCATCAGCCTCTTCGCTTTCTCAATACGGCACTCGGTCAAGAAATCAATGTAGTTGATCCCCAGCTGTTCCTTGAACAGCTTACTGATATAGAAAGGGCTCAGGCTCACCCTTCTCGCGATGGCTTCGAGAGAAATGTCCTCATGGGAATGTTCCATAATGTACCTCTTCACCTGATAGATTGCATCCGGACCTACCTGACTATAATGCTCTGTATACGATTGCCGCATGCGCTCCAGCCACTGCTCCGTCTCCGTCCGCAGCTGCCTGTATTCTTGAGATTGGAATGAATATATCGGTGTTCCCGTCTCTATGCCCATCTCACCAAGCACTCTTGAGACAATCCAGAGCAGCTCCAGCGTGCGCTGCTGAGCTTGCAGCAGATTCACGTCCTCCTGCTCAAAACGGTCGATGAGCTCCATGACATCTGTACGCACTTGCTCCCATTGTCCCAGCCGGATCTGTTCGATCAGCTCTTTCTCCCGCTGTTTCGCCTGGTGTCCATCGCCTAAGCTATCCACCACCTTGACATCCGAGTAAAATCGGTATTTCACAGGAAGCGAAGTATCCATTGTCGCAATGAGCGATTCCTGATAAGACTGTCTAATCCGATCCATCTCATCCCTCACGTTCCCGATACCGATGAACCAGTCCGCTGTCGATTGGGTTAAGGCCAAGATCTCGAGGGCCAGCTCGGTAGCTTGGAAGCGAAAGGACTTCTCTGGATCTCGAAATACGACGATCGGCAGCTGACGGCCATACAGCGCACCGACCCATCCGCTGCCAACTTGGCGGACTCTCTCTTTAATCGCTGTATAAAAGCTTTCCGAGCCGGAGGGCAGCAGAACCAGCATCACGAAAGACTCGCCTGTCTTCCGTCTGTCCAGCATCTCAATCAGGACATCCAGATGCACCTCATGCACATGGTCGAACAGCAGCTGCGTCACCACATCCGTCTCAACCAAAGGCAGCGCTTTTTTCAGCACGTCCTGCTGATGCTTCATCGATTCCTGCGATTGACGCTCCTCTTCGATCTCCCCCAGTACCTTGCCCACCGTCGCTACGATCTCGCTGGCTTTGCTTGGCTTCAGCAAGTAATCTTTCACGCCCAGCTTGATCGCTTGACGCGCATAGTCGAACGTATCATAAGCCGTCACCATGATAAATTTGATACCGGGATTGGCTGCGATGATGATCTCTATGGCTTCCAGACCGTTCATGCCCGGCATCTTAATATCCATTAAAATCAAGTCTGGCTTCCATTCATCTGCCAGCTGTACAGCGATTTTCCCGTTCTTCGCCTGCGCGATTTCAAGCTCCGGATACCCCCTTTGCAAGATCGCCTGCAATCCTTCTCGTTCGATCTGCTCATCATCTACGATCAGGAGCTTCACCATAATTCTCGATCCTCCTTGCTTTAGGTATTTTCAGCAATACTTTCGTCCCGCGTCCTGCCACACTTTCGATATCGATCACATCCTCCTCGCCATAGAAGAGGCGCAGCCGCTTCACGACATTGCTGAATCCGATGCCTGTCGAATGTCCTTCCGATTCGACATGCTCGCCGCTCAGAAGCTGATGGATCTTCTCATCCGGCATCCCTGGGCCGTCATCTTCAATCTCGACGATCACCCGATCAGCTCCATCCATCACGCGAATCCAGATGACGCCGCCGTCCTCCATCGGTTCTACCGCATGAATGACTGCATTCTCAATAATCGGCTGCAGCGTCAGCCCCGGAAGCTGTACATAAAGACACGATTCGTCAATTTCCATGTGCAGCGTTAATCGTTCCGTCAACCGAGCCCTCTGAATGTCCATATACTGTTTCAGCACGCTGACTTCATCGTACAGCGTGACGGACTTGTCCAGCCGCTTCAAGTTGTAACGCAGCAGGCCTGCGACGCTCACCAGCAGATCGCTTGTTTGTTCCGCTCCCTCCAAATATGCTTTCTTCGATAGTGTGTCCAGCGTATTAAATAAGAAATGCGGGTTAATTTGACTCTGCAGACTATGGAGCTGGCTTTCCTGCAGCAGAAGCTTGTTGTCCTGCAGTTCTTTCTCAAGCTGGGCCTTCTGTTGTATCTCCGAAATTAAATTATTGATATTGATTCGCATCCGATTGAACGTTTTGGCGAGAAAGGCGATCTCATCGTTGGAATGGACCTCCACCTCCTGATCGAATCTCCCCCTAGACAGCTCATTGGCGGCCTTCGCAAGCTTCTGCACCGGTCTTGTAATGCTGAGCGAGAAACCATACGTAAACAGCAGAAGCAGATAGGTGATCAGCAGAAGCAGCCATATCCCTAACTCCTTCAGTTCAGCCGATTGCTCGATAATGCCCCGATAAAAGCGGTCATACGTCTTCAGCTCGATATCGAGCAGCGTCATCGTCATTTCCGAAATATAACCCGAAATGCGCGTGGCCTCGTTAAATTCATTGGTAGCCGCCTCGATGTCACCTTCCGAGTGAAAAAGGAGCGATCGATCCGTCGCCTCGATAAAGCTGTCGATTAAATGCATATAATTCGTAATATCAAAGTCATTCTCCGCGTTTCTTAAATCTACGACCTCGCTCTTCGCAGCCTGTATGCGATTCTTATGGTCCTCCAGCTGCTTAAAGTTCGATTCGGTTGGGGTGAGCAAATAATTATTAAGATACGTCACCATCTGCTGGCTCACTCTCGTCACTTCATTCAGCCGCAAATATCGCTGCAGAATTTCGTTATATTGGCTTTGCGTCTTTTGGTTATAAAAGGTGAGAGCGATCCAGATCGCCGCCATAATGAACATGACGACCGAAACAAGCAGCCATATTTTCTTCTGAATCTTATTCATGAGCATCCATCGCCTTCAGCATTCGAATGTCGGTAAAGTAGCCGTCTGCATCCAGCGGAACTTCCTCGCGCTGCAACCACCGCACGATCTTCTCCACACTCATCCTTCCCATCTGTTCAGGGGACTGCTCGATCATTCCGTCCAGCACGCCCTGCTCGTAAAGCGTGATCGATTCGGTACCGTCATCAAAAGTATAAATATAATAGGGGGCCACTTGAGAACGGCTGCGAATCTCCTGAATCATCGCCCCCGCGATGTTGGCATTCACCGCGATAAATGCATCCGCTTCAGGCATCCGGTTCAGCAAGTCCCGAGTCGCCTGGAACACCTCTTCCCGCGTCGTGGGCGTGTCCACATAGACCGCCTGAACATTCGGGTAATCCTTCAACACTTGATATATCCCGTCTATTCTTTGCTCCTGGTAGTATTTCTGATGGCTATCGCCCATAAGAATGACGGTACCCTCTTCTCCCATATCTGACAGCAGCTGTCTGGCAATCATTTCACCCGCCAGCACCTGATCAGAACCGACATACGTGCGTCTGAGACTTTCCTCCATCGGCACGTCATTCGCCACAGTAATGACAGGAATGCCATAGAAGGCTGCTTTAATTTTCGTCAGTTCTTTGAAAATATCCGTATCCAATCCTTGCACGATAATCCCGTCCACCTTCGATTGGATCGCGATCTCTACCTGTCTAAGAAAGTCTTCCTGGTTATTCCCGTAGCTCCCCCAGATTTTAAGGTTGGCGCCTTCTGCCTCCGCCTGCTGAAGCGCCCCTTTGCCTACCTTTTCCCAGAAAGGCGTGTCCAGCTCTTGGGTAATGAGAACAAGGCGATACTGTGCCTGATCCCCATCGGATGCCGAGGGCAATTGCCAGTCAGAGCGAAAGGCCTTACCTATCGATATGATGGTAAAATAGCAAAGAATGACGCCAATCGTGCCAAAGATGATAATTTTTCGCAAAAGACATGGCCCCTTCTTCCGAATTACATTTTTTTCAAACCTCTCTCACAATGAGAGATACGCGATTTCTCCATCAATATACGAAGTTTATTTCACGGAGGGACATATTATTCTGCATGCATTCCCGGGTAAGCGCTAACAAAAACTTCATTTAGCCACTTTTGAAATGACGCCAATGGTAATAACAACGAATCCCTTACCAAATGAAAAAAGAAGCACGATCTAGTTCTAATAGTCTATAAAATGAATGAAAATAAGTAAATAGAAAAGTATACACTTCGATTCCCCCATTTTCCAATAAACTAAACCTAGTTCATCTAAATATCAAAAGAAACAATTGCTAATCGATCCCATACGATGTACGCTTCATTTTAAGGACAACCGTTCTTTTATTCAAAGATACGACTGCCAATGATTTTTGATAAAAATAGACACTCCTTCACCCTTAACATTCGTTAAGATAAGTACATAGACCCGCTGCAAGCGGTGACATCAATTTTTAGTTAGGAGGAGGTGAATGAGTACGGTTGAGATCATCCAGCGTGTCATTGATTTCATAGAGGATCGCCTTGACGAGCAGTTATCCTTGGATCAGATCGCCCAAGCGGCTGCCATGTCGGTGCCGAATCTGTACCGAATCTTTTATGCGATGACCGGTCACCCTATCAAAGAATACATACGCAAACGAAGAATTAGTGAGGCAGCTTGCCTTCTTCGTCATACCGGCCTCTCGTCCAAAGAGATTGGATTTCAGTGCGGCTTCGAGACGTATCAGACGTTTATCAAGACGTTCAAGCGAACCACCGGTCTGACTCCAGGACTGTATAGACAAACCGAGATCATTTACTATTTTGAGCGAATGAATTTGTCCGAACGCGAGACTTATCTAGAAGAAAGAGAGATTTCCGAACGTTACCCGGATGTGAAAGTCATCCGTCTTGCACCGCAAATGGGAGTCAGCTATGTCCATATTTCCGCTCAGGAGGAAGGTATTGAAGAACAGGCGCTCCGTGCTTTTCAAACCCTTCTGCACGAAAGTCAGATCGACATCCGCAAAATGAGGCTGTTTGGCTGGAATGTCGATAAAGAAGAGAATCAGTCATTGTTCGGGTACCAATTGGCTGCAGTCGCCCAGGAGCCATTCGATTTCACCATAGACCATTCGGAATTACGCCCCATTACTCTGCCCGGCGGTACCTATGCGGTGACGTGGACACCTTTTGACACGGATAAGGCGATCGTAAAAGCGTGGAATCGTCTGCTGTCAGAATGGCTGCCTCGAAGCATCTTTGAGCTTGGAGAACGCGGATTCTTAGAAGAATACCAACAATACAGCGGACGTGTGGCACGATTGAAATTGTATCTTCCAGTTCAGCAATCTCACGAGAAGGAAGGCATTACATTGCTCGACCGTGCACCTCTGAAGGTGATGTCATTTCGAGCAGAAGGTGAACGCAGCGAGGTGATAGCAGATGAGGCCGCTGCGCAATGGTTAACACGTAACGGCTTCGTTGGGGATCAACGCCTTCAAGTATTCATGCATTGCAGCTATGGGCATTCGTCCGATAAAAGCAGCACATATGAGATCTGCATCACCGTACCTGAGGGATATCCCCCTTCCCAAGAAGAAGAAGCCCTCGTGTCAATGATGGAAGGCGGTCTTTACGCTTGTTTAACAACAAGAGCTTACGGTTCTATGACCGGTGTCCTTGAGCAAATTTATCGTTGGCTCGGCGCATCGGATGAATACAAGGCCGATGATGAACGATCATGGTATGCACATTATATACCCCATGAAAGCAGCCAGAACTGGGCCGGTACGGATCTTGAAAGATTCGTGAGAGTGAGCTGCTGCGTGCCTATCGTTTTAAGAAACGCGTCAAAGGAGGAGAGGTCATGAGTGAAATGCCCGCAGGCAAACCGTCGCCGGAAGGATACAGACCGTATGTCATTCCGAAAACACTAAAAATGATTTATGGAGGGAAAACGATGAATATGCAAAATGAATCGGAGAAAAGCAGTGCACAAGCGAGTCCGATCAAAAATAAGGTGGGCAGCATTTTCATCCCCGTGCGGGATATTGAAAAGTCCCGCAGCTGGTACTGCCGGGTGCTTGGATTGAATGAGACGGATTGTCAAATTATGAATGGACATCTATGTCCATTGCCTATGGAGGGAACCGGAGTGATTTTGGATACGATGCCGATGTGGGGAGGCGATCAGCCAGGCGGGGCCCCTTCCATCGATACTCCTGCCTTTATGTTCGTTACGGATGATCTGCAAGCTTCCCTCGAATATATGAAGCAAATCGGAGCGGAGCTCGTCACTGAGATTGAGCATGATCATTGGTTCGTCGTGCAAGATCCCGACGGCAACAAGCTTATGATTTGCCGTGAATAAGCTTTAGGCTAGAGCTCCATTCACATGCAAAGCTGAACGACCTCCATGATAACGCTGCTTCATCCTTGAGGTCGTTCTATTATCATTCCACATAATTTTAAATATAGGTAACCTCTGCTTACCTGCTTTCCATTTTCTGAATCGATTCCCCCTGCGTACCTTTCGCTGCGTGAGATCGCCGTTCAAAGGAAAAGAAGATCATCGCCACACCTAACAAGGCACATACCATATACATCATTGAATATGAAAACAGATCCGCTACAGGTCCCATCAGCACACCGCCCAGCGAAACGCCTAAATCCGCCGTCGCGATAAATAATCCGATCAGCACATTGCGGCTCGATAGCGGCAGAACAAAGGTCAAATACGTTGTCAGCGTAGGATAGATCAGGGCCTGAGCCGTCCCCATCAAGATGGCGCCTGCATAGAAAAGAATCGCTCCGCCTTGCAGCGACAAGCTTACACATAACGCAGCCGCAGCTAAGACGAGCATCATCCCCATCATATATGAGGTGTGCCATTTACCGTCGGACGGAATTTTCGTTCGCAGCGTAAACCGGGCCAACACAACCGTAGCCGCCTGCAGCATGAGATAGATGCCAGCATGCCCGCTGTCCAGCTCCTTCGCATAGAGCGGTATAAAGGCGGTCACCGCACCGAAAACGGTAGATGCGGTTAACATGAGGACGCTGCATTGGAACAAAAAGGGGTTTTTCACGAGCTGGCTAAGTGATTGGAACGTGCCCGCCGTCTGCTCCGCATCCTTCTCGGCGCTTTTCTCCTGCTGCTGTTGGTCCATCCGTACACTAAATCCCACGAGCCCTGTAGTCATCGCTATCGCGATCATCGTCCAAGTAAAATAGTCCATCCCGCCCGCTTCCCACATGCCTAACGCCAACATAGGTCCAACGATCCCAGGCATATACGAGAACAAAGAATACAGTGAAATCCCCTGGGAACGATCCTTCTCCGGGAGCGCATCGATAATGCCGATCTGAAGGGCCATCGAGAAAAATGCGGTGGACACGCCTTGCAGTATGCGGGCAACGAAATATCCTCCCAGCCCGGTAAACGGATATAGCAGCAGGGCTAATCCATTCAGAATTAAAATGATACGCAGTACCTTAATTGGCCCATGCTTGCCAATCAGCTGCCCTGCCCATGGCCTAAAAAACATCGTGGTCAACATGTATGCGCCCATGATCAGCCCAACCGTCGTATTCGCAGCTCCTAACGCTTCGCCGCGCAGCGGAATCATGACATTCAATATGGCATTCGCACTAAAATAGAACAGCGTCAATATATACAATCGCAGAAAAGGCCACGATAATGCACCGCTTCCCATGCTCTCCTCCTCCTTGCCCGATCCAGCCGCTACAAAGAAATGAGCTTTTGCAGCAATGTTCTCGCATAGGCAGACTGAACATCCCTTAATTGCTTTGCAGGGACCATCTCTTCGATTTGGCCGTTTCGAAAAATGATGATGCGATCACAAATATACGTGGCTGCTTGGATATCGTGTGTTATAAAGATATAGCTCATCTGATACAAGCTTTTTAATTCAATCAGCAGGTCCAACACTTGAATTTGCACGGAGACGTCTAAGGAACTGATCGCTTCATCGAGCACAATACATTGCGGCTCCGTTGAAATCGCTCTTGCAATACAGACTCGCTGCGCCTCTCCTCCGGATAATTCATGCGGGTATTTTTTGCGGTAGGACGGATTCAACCCTACTTGATGCAAAAGCCGGTCGACCTTCTCCGATTGTTCCTGGCGAGGCTCTTTAAGCATTTTGAGCGGCTCCATAATGGCCTCTTCCACTGTAAAGAATGGATTGATGGAGGAAGTATAATCTTGAAACACAGCACTCAGCTTGCCTGCTCTGGCCCTTTTATCCGTCACATGCTTTCCATCCAAGAGGACGCTGCCCCGGTCCGGCTTTTCGATGCCTAAAATGATGCGGCCTAAGGTGGACTTTCCGCTGCCGCTTTCCCCGATAATGCCGAGACATTCGCCCTTCATGCATTCAAAGCTGACCCCATGCAGAACGTGCTGCCTCTTGCCTGAAAACAGCCCTCCGTGTGGATATGCTTTTTCAACTCCACTCACCTTCAGCAACTGCAACGCCCTCCATGATTTGTTCAAAATGACGGCTCATCTTGCGCTTCGTCGATACTAAATATTTCGTATATTCATGCTGTGCCGCTGTAAAAATGGTCTCGGTCTCTCCTTTTTCGACCACCACCCCGTCCTTCATCACCAGCACCTCATCGGCAAGCTTTTTCACCACACCTAAATCGTGGGAAATAAAGATCATGGAGCAGCCCATTCGTTCCCGCAGCTCCATCAATTGTTCTACGACTTCGTATTGCGACAGCGTATCTAGAGCGGTCGTCGGTTCATCCGCGATCAGGATATCAGGCTCTAGCACGAAGGCCAGCGCAATCATCAACCGCTGGAGCATGCCTCCGGAGAGCTGGTGCGGATATTTATTCATGATTTCAATCGGATTCTTCAATCGAACGCTTTCCATGGCCTGTTTCATTTTGCTGACGATTTCCGCGCGGCTCCAGCCGTAATGCTGAGCTAGCGTCTCCTTGAAATGAACGCCGACCACACAGGACGGATCAAAGGCTCGCATCCCATTCTGCAAAATCATGCACAGCTGTCTGCCCCGCTTCCTGCGCATTTCCTTTTCGGAGAGCTGATTCAAATCCTCTCCGCGAAATCGGATCACTCCGGTTTGGCCTATCCAAGCCTTGTTCAGTCTCATGATCGCTCTGCATGTCATCGACTTTCCGCTGCCGCTTTCGCCCACGATGGCTAGACAGCTGCCTTCCTTGACATCGAACGAGCTGCCATGAAGGATCACCTTTCCTGTGTTCTTGTCCCAAACTTTCAACTGTTCAACCTCGAGTATATTCATCGTTTATCTGGCCACCTCTTTCTCCTGAAGCGTCATCTGGGGTGCGGTAAACTCGCCTCGAAGCTTAGGCCTTGAGGTGAACAGCTTAGGATCTAAGGCGACTTGAAGCGCATCGGATAAAAATTGAAAGGCCGAAACGACCACAATGATGGCAAGTCCCGGCGCCAGCATCAGCTCCGGTCTGGAAAACATCACTTCCCTCGCCTCATTGAGCATCATCCCCCACTCTGCTGTAGGTGCTTGAACCCCTAAGCCTAGAAAGGAAAACCCTGTGATCTGCAAAACCATCGATCCCATCGCGCTGCTGGATATGACGGCGATATCGGATAATGTCACCGGAACAATGTGTCTGCATATAATGGTCCAATACGGGGTGCCCACGGCTCTAGCAAATTTGACATAATCCTGTTCCGCATACTGCATGACAGACGTTCGGATTACCCTTGCAAACCATGCCCATTTCATGAATATAAACGCGATCAATATGTTCGTTAGACCGACGCCAAAAACGCCAATCAACGCTAGAGTCATAACATATTCCGGAAATGAGAGCATCATATCGCAAATTCTCATAATGAAGGCATCGACTTTCCCTCTAAAATAGCCTGCAACTAAGCCTAATATAGCCCCTACTGCAACAGATACGGCTAATGCAGCCAAAACCCATAACACACTAGGCTGAATGCCATAAATCATTCGAGATAAAATACATCTTCCCAAGTGATCGTTTCCAAGCCAGTATTCCCATGTGGAGCCTGCGTAGCGAAGCTCCATGTTGACTTCCTCCGGGTCATGCGGGGCAAATAGAGGCGCCAAAATTCCAACCACTACGACCGCAGCAATCATAAGCAGCGAAGCTGCAGCTATTTTGTCTTTGAATATATTTTTTAATATGTTCATTTACACAGCCTTCCTTAACTTAGGATTCAAGGCAGCATTGATCATATCTGATATCGTATTAAAACCTACGAAAGCAACGGCAACGATCAGCACATAGGCTTGGATCATGGGAAAGTCCCGGCTTAATATGGATCTTACACTTAAGCTGCCTAATCCGGGCCACGCAAACACATTTTCGATGACGACCGTCCCGCCTAATATGATTGGGATCGCCATACAAAACACCGACACAGCCACCTGCAGCGAATTTCTTAAAATATGTATCGTAATCTTCCGCTCGGACAAACCGCACGCCCTGCCATACAGCACATAATCTTCATTTAAGTTACTCAGCATCGAGCTTCGGACCATTCGAAAATAAATACCCGCATAACTGACCGCGATGGCGATGACAGGAAGAACATAGCTGCTTGCCGAATCCATCCCGCTCGTGGGCAGTACGTCCAGATTTACGGAAAAATACCATATGAGTATGGAAGCGAGCCAGTAGGGGGGCATCGCCGTTAGGAAAAATGCAATGCCCCTTACAGACTTATCCAACATTTTGCCTTCCCGCATCGCGCAGATGACTCCCAGCAGGATCGACATAGCAATAATGACGACCGAAGATACAAGCGTTAGCTTGAGCGTATTTAGTAAAGCCGGACCGACAAGCGACCATACCGGTTTGCCTGTCACATAGGAATTTCCGAAATCCAATTGCAAGCACGCGACGAGCCAGTCGAAATAACGGATGAGAAAGGGCTGATCCAAGCCTAGCTCCGCTCTCGTTTGCGTAATCAACTCATCCGTGATCTGAGGAACGCCTTGCGCCTGCAGCACCACTTCAGCCGGGTCTAAAGGGGAAATATGAATAAAGGCGAACGTAATCAACGATATGGCCAAAAGGAGAGGAATCGATAAAAGAAGTCTTTTCAACATATAGCTTCCCACACAAAGTCCCCTTTTCTATTCAAAATACATGCGCTCAAAGGGCAGCTCGAACTGCGTTTGCTTAAACGAAATGCCTTTCAGATCGTGAGGAGCGACCACCGTCACACTGCCATTGGAGATCGGTATAAAGACGGCCTCATCATGGACGATGTTTAAAATATCCGCGTACAGCGACTTCCGCTTCCCTTCATCGGTAGACACCATAACGTCATTAATTTTTTGATACAGCTCATCGGCTCTCGCAATCCCCCTCGTCGTATGTAAATAAGAAGCCTCCGACGTAAACGCGGCGATCGTGCTCTGCGGGTCGTATGCTAATCCCCACGTTTGGTTGAATAATAATTCGTAATCGCCGGTTGCCCTCCGGTTCGCAATGGAATTCGATTCCTCGCCCATAATTTCCAGCTGAATACCTAACTTTTTCAAAGCATTCTGAATAAATTCGGCTTGCGTTTTTTGAGATGAAGATTGAACATCGTAATATAGCTTAAGGGCCAGCTTGCTGCCGTCCTTCGTCCTGACTTCCGCGCCGCTTTCCAAAGTCCAGCCCGCTTCTTCTAAAATGGCTTTCGCTTTATCGAAATCATAGCCTCGTTTCTTCAGCTCGACTTGGGCATAATTCACGTTGGAAGAGAACAAGGTATAGGCTTCTGCCTCCGTACCGCTTAATATATGCTTCGCAATGGTTTCCCGATCGATCGCATGCCAGATCGTTTCCCGAACCGCGGTTTCACGAATAGGGCTGCCTGATTTGCTGCTGTTGGCCACGATCATCTTCGTATTCATCGGTTCACTTCGAACGATCTGATAATCGCCGGTATCCACCAATTGCTGCATCGCTTCCACATCCAAGCTGTCTGTGCCTCGGTCATCGGTGAAGACGAAGTTCACTTCTCCCTTGAGTAAAGCCAGATAAGTCGTCTCCCCTGCCGGCAGCACCTTGGCCGTAATTTTCTTGATAGCAGGAACACCGCCCCAATAATGATCGTTCGCTTCAAATACGGCATATTCATCGGTTTTGTGCTCGGTTAACTTATAAGGCCCTGTTCCGCTGTATCCATTGACACCATCCTTCGTGCCGCCATCTTTAAAATCTTTCGGCGATATAAACACATAGGGTCTTGTCATGGATAGCTCAACCAGCGCAGGGTAATACGATTCGGACAGCACAAGCCGTACCGTATGCTCATCGATCACATCGCAGCTGACGATCTTGGTAGACAGCTTAATCCAAGCGTGCTTTTCCGCATTGTGCTGTACCGCATCGATATTGAGCTTCACCGCTTCGGCGTTGAACGGTTCCCCGTCATGGAAGGTGACATCCTTTCGCAAGTGAAAGGTATACACCTTCCCATCCTCCGAGATTTCCCATGATTCAGCTAGGAGCGGCTGAATGCCTTCTTTCGTGTTTTCCACTAATGATTCGTACACCATTCCTTGTGCCGGCATCGAGCCCGTATACAAATGGGGATTCATATCGTTGATATCTTTGGCTGTTGCATAGATGAGTTCTTTATTCTGGCTCTCCACATCCGTATTGGCTGCGGTTCCTTCTTTGTTCTCGCTGGAGCAAGCCGCTAATGCTGCTGCGCATAACAGAATGCAGGCCAATAACTTCACCGGTTTTCGTTTCATTGCAGGTCCTCCTTTGTTTGTGTGTAAAGCTTGTGACTATTCGTAATAATTACGATTTAACAATATTTGATATTTTAGGTTTAGTCAAGAAGTTTTTGAGGAGGTATAGATAAATATCCTTTTCTGCAACATAGATCGAATGAACTTAGATATAAAAGAAGCCCCAAAGGGCTTATTCAAAAGAAAAGGCATGGACTGGTAAAATACCGAGTTCATGCCCTAGCCATTTTATTTTTCATCATCCATTGTATCACGTTCTCGTAATAAGCTATTTCGTGAGGGACGAAATGATTTTTGCCTACCATTCGTTCTACCCAAACTTTCTGGTCATCCTTCATGACGAATCCTTCTGCTTTAATTTCTTCGATTTCCCCATGCCACATCTTACAGAATGAATCAAACTCCGTTCGTACCAATCCCGTTACTTCTTCCCTTTGGAGCCGTGCGTCATCCAGGAAATGCTCACCTTCGTATAAATAAACATGGGCGAGTTCCTTATCGATAAAGCCTGGTCTCGTCACACAATACTCGATGATTCCCAGCGGGATTAAATCTTCTATGGACACGTCGATTCCCAGCTCTTCTTCGATCTCCCTCACGCCATCAGAAATCGTTTCGTGCGCGAGGAGATGGCCGGCAGCGGTGATATCCAGCAGATTAGGATAATCCTTCTTCAACTTACTGCGAAGCTGAAGATAGATATATGTCTTTCCTCCTTCTCTACTCACAAACCAGCAATGAAACACTTCATGCCAATAACCTAAACGATGTACTTCTTCACGGGTCGCGGTACCGATTGGATTTCGCTGATCATCGAAGATCTTCAACATTTCGTTTTCCACAAATAACAAGTCCCTTCTACTCTTAAGTCGTCGTCTATGTTCCTACTCGAAGCGACGACATCGGAATCTTTTGGACAAAATGTTTCTCGATGAATGCAAGGACGTCATCATTGCCCGGCAAAGTAACCTTCTCTATCGCTTCATGAAATGTCAACCATTCATAATCACTATGTTCATGATTTAATATAACCTCTTGATCATCCTCCTACTAAAAAGTATTTTTTTCTCCTGTTTCCGCACTCATTCTCATTATTTCAACTTTGACAGCTTAAGAGATAGTAGTGGAGAATGTTCTCTGAACCTCGATTTTCTGTAAGAGCGTAGGCG
>NZ_JBHSQV010000151.1:0-27645 GCF_042658665.1 Marinicrinis lubricantis | reverse complement strand
CTTGAGGCGACTTTCATAATATATCACATCTCAGCATTTCTTTGCAAGCACTTATTTTTTCCAATTCAATCTATACCGAAATGACTCAGAAACATCATGCTTGATTTCATGCTTTCACACTGCTCCAATCGGACAAGCCGTTTGAAGCGGCGAGATATAATTTATCAAATAATAAGAAAAATAGCAAGACTTTTTTTCGTATTCATTTTACATTCCACAAAATCAATAACTTCTCCTGAGCTAGCAGCTCAAAAAAAGAAGCCCGGAACCAACGTTCTCGGACTTCTTTATCTTATAAGATCAATTACACTTCTCCTGAACGTTCACGCATCAGCGGGAATAGCAGCACATCTCGGATCGATGCCGAATTGGTAAGCAGCATCACTAAACGATCGATTCCAATTCCTAATCCCCCAGTAGGCGGCATACCGTATTCCAGGGCACGAATGAAATCTTCATCCATCATATGAGCTTCATCATTACCTTGTTCCCGTTCCTTCAATTGCGCTTCGAAACGTTCCCGTTGATCGATAGGATCATTCAATTCTGTGAATGCATTCGCATGCTCTCTAGCGACAATGAACAGCTCAAAGCGATCTGTAAAACGCGGGTCCTCTTCGTTCTTTTTGGCGAGCGGTGAAATTTCAACGGGATGACCGTATACAAACGTAGGTTGAATCAGCGTTTCTTCTACTTTTTGTTCAAAAAACTCATTCAAAATATGACCGAAGGCCATCGTCGGTTCTACTTTAACCCCATGTTCTTTGGCGAGCTGGTGCGCTTCTTCATCCGTCATATGACGAGAAAAGTCTACACCTGTAGTTTCCCGAACGGCGTCCACCATGCTGACCCGCTTCCATGGAGAGCCCAAGTCAACATCATAATCCTGATACTTCACTGTCGTCGTACCCAACACGTCTTGGGCAATATGACGAATCAGCTCTTCCGTAAGCTGCATAATATCCAAATAATCAGCGTAGGCTTCGTACAGTTCAATCATCGTAAATTCTGGATTGTGGCGGGTCGAAACCCCTTCGTTGCGGAAAACACGACCGATCTCATATACTTTTTCCAGACCGCCGACAATGAGCCGCTTCAAATGCAGTTCGATCGCAATTCGCATATACAGCTGCATGTCCAGCGCATTGTGATGGGTAATGAATGGACGTGCGGAAGCTCCACCTGCAATGGCATGCATCGTAGGCGTCTCAACCTCCAGAAAGCCTTTCTCATCCAGATATCTTCTCATCGAACGGATAATACGGGAGCGCAATATAAACGTTTGCTGCACTTCCGGATTCATAATCAAATCCACGTACCGTTGACGGTATCGAAGCTCCACGTCCTTCAATCCATGAAACTTATCCGGCAGAGGATAGAGCGATTTCGTCAAAATCTCGATCTCAATGACTTTGATCGAAGTTTCCCCTGTTTTTGTCTTAAATACCGTACCCTTGATGCCGATCAAATCGCCGATATCTAATAAATCATAGGCTTCAAATTTCACATCGCCTACCGTGTCCTTGCGTACATAAATTTGGATCTTACCTGTAATATCTTGGATATGGGCGAAGCCCGCCTTGCCCATCGATCTTTTTTGCATGATCCGCCCAGCCAAGCTTACCTCAGGCTGTGCTTCTTCCAATTCTTCTTTGGTCATACCGTCATAATTGTCTAAAACGTCCTTGGCATAGTTCACCCGTTCAAATTTTTGGCCGAAAGGATCAATACCTAAATCCTTCAATTGCGTCAGCTTATTTCTGCGGATCGACAGCAGTTCGTTTAATTCTAATTCCTGGCTCAATGGTCGTCAGCTCCTTTAGGCTTTGCTTCTTTGCTTCGTACAGCTTTTAATTAGTATCTTATAGAAATCCGATTCTTAAGTCCACAGGCGGAACTTCGTTTTAATGAAAATAACCCCTTCAAAATACATGTTCCGCATGTACGATGCGAAAACGCACTTTGACGGGGATTTCCTGAGCGGTTACATTATTAGGGCATGCGACGCTGAAACAAGCTGCTCTCCTCCATGTAAGTGCCCGTGCAGGTGGAAAAAAAAGCTTCCATAGGAAGCTTTCCATTCACCGGCAATCATTACTTTTTAATGTCTACAATCTTATATTGGATCGGATCCCCTGTAGGAACGTTCACATCTACAATAGATCCTTTTTGTTTGCCTAGAATTGCTTTGCCGACAGGACTTTCGTTGGAAATTTTATTTTGAGAAGGATCCGATTCCGCTGTACCTACGATGGTGTACTCCACGTCATCTCCAAATTCAAGATCTCTGAGAACCACCTTGGCTCCGACGCTCACCGTATTGGTATCCACTTCATCATTATTAATGATCCTTGCGTTACGAAGCATTTTCTCGAGCGTAATGATGCGCCCTTCAATGAAGGCCTGCTCATTCTTGGCATCCTCATACTCCGAGTTTTCGCTAATATCTCCGTATCCAATTGCGATCTTAATCCGCTCAGCTACTTCACGGCGTTTTACGGATTTTAAAGTTTCCAGCTCTTCCTCCAGTTTTTTCAAACCGTCCTGGGTCAAAATTACTTCTTTTTCAGCCATCCTTACATTAACTCCCGTCTGAAAAAATTTAGTATCGGCCGCACCGATACATCCCATAACAATAGTCCATAATCATGACTAATATGCTTTATTACCCTTATCATATTTCAATACAGCTTAACTGATGACTTGAAAACGCTTAGGTATCGCCCATTTCTATTGGTTGATTATATTTCAAGCCATCTTAAATGTCAATGACAGCCAATTTCGGATGTATAGCAGAAAAAGCTGCGCACGCAGCTCTTCTCACATAGGGACGGCAGCCGATATTTCCATCATCTGCTCTTCATATTCGTCTACAAATTTTTCCAAGGTCGATACCATCTCTTCCCGAGCGACGGCCCCCATAATTTGATCTTTAATTTTTGAGGCGCCGGGCAGCCCTTTCAAATACCAGGCCATATGCTTACGCATTTCTCTCACAGCGACCTCTTCATTTCTCAGTGCAATCAAACGGTCCATGTGCAGAATCGCGATTCTGATCTTTTCTCTAGCATCCGGATCCGGAAGCAGTTCGCCGCTCGTCAAATATTCGACTGTACGATACAGCATCCACGGATTTCCCAACGCGGCGCGGCCAATCATGACACCGTCCACACTCGTTTCCTCCAGCATACGCTTTGCATCCTCTGGACTAGCTACGTCTCCGTTGCCTATGACCGGAATACTGACCGCTTCCTTCACTTCTTTGAGGATTTCCCAATTCGCTTTACCGGTATACATTTGTTCACGAGTTCGGCCATGTACAGCTACTCCACTGCCGCCTGCGCGCTCAACTGCCCTAGCATTTTCTATCGCATAAATGTGATGCTCGTCCCAGCCCATTCTCATCTTTACCGTGACTGGCTTACTCACTGCATCAACTACAGCAGCAACCATGTCATAGATTTTATTGGGATCAAGAAGCCACTTGGCTCCGGCATCACATTTGGTGATTTTCGGAACAGGGCATCCCATATTGATATCAATGATGTCGGCGTTAGTCTGGCGATCGACTACTTTTGCCGCTTCCACCAAAGACTCACGGTCACCGCCAAAAATCTGCAAACTTAGCGGTTTTTCTCGCTCGTCGACATACAGCATTTGCAGTGTCCGTTCGTTCCGATGAAGAATCGCTTTATCACTGACCATTTCTGCACAGACGAGTCCGCACCCAAATTCTTTGGCGATCAAACGAAAAGCCGGATTGCAAACACCAGCCATCGGTGCAAGCACGACATTATTCTTCATTTCTATATCCGCAATTTTCAGCATTGCTCTCCCTCCTTTTTTAGATATTTCATAGTCCATGATCTCATCTATTCGACAACAATTCGGATTTATCGATACAAAGCACTTCACAAAGCTTCTCGACCATCGCCATTTCAGCTCTGCGATTGCCCCGCTCCACAGCACCTAAAACACTTGTTGATACTCCGATCTTCTCAGCCAATTCCGTTTGGGTATACCCTTTCAGCTTTCTGTATGCCCTAATTCGTCTGGCCAGCTGAATGTCTTCCATTTCTCAATCCCTTCTGTCATGTCGAGATGATCCAAATGCTGCTCAATCTGCCGCATGTCAGGATGGCCGGCCTGCTTCAAGCATTCTGCAAGCGGTAAAAGGACAAATGCCCTCTCCAGCATTCTCGGATGGGGCAGGATCAGATGCTCGCTTTCATATTCCACCTGCATATTATCATACATTATGAGATCTAAATCAATGGTTCTCGGCCCCCAGCGTATTTCTCTGGTCCTACCGAGCTCTCGTTCCACTTCAAGCATCGTTCGCAAAAGATGCTCAGGATCCAAATTTGTAGTTAATTGCGCAGCCATATTCAAGAAGGCGGACTGATCCAAATAACCGACAGGCGCTGTCTCATAAATACTGGAGGTGCACACCACTTGAACACCTTGCCGCTGATGAAGCAATTTCAGCGCGGACAAGAGATAGTCTTGACGGTCTCCGATATTAGAACCCAATCCAATCCATGCTTGGTGGAGCCTGCTCTGCGGTTCTATCATGATTCTTCCCGCTTTCTATGAATTTCTACGGACACGCCTTGAAAATGGATATCGAATGGAGGATCGGGCTTAAGAACTCGCACTGTAATGGCTTGTATGATTTCATACTCTCCAAGTACAGCTGCGGCAATCCTCTCCGCCAAGGCTTCAATCAGCTTGAATGGTTTTCCTTCGACAATCCCCCGGATCGTCTCCGTAACCGAAGCATAATTGACTGTTTCCTCCAGCCTGTCCGTTCTACCGGCCGATGTTAAATCGAGAAACAATTTCACATCCACCATAAACCGCTGCCCAAGCTTTGTTTCTTCTGGAAATACACCATGGTACCCGTAAAAGCGCATCTGCGACAATACGATTTTATCCATGAAAAGGCACCTTCTTTCTCCTCTGGATGGCATCTGTCATATCCGCAGCGCGTCTATTTGCTTTCACATCGTGGACACGAATAATGGAGCAGCCCTGCATAATTCCAATTACGGTCGTAGCGAGCGTCCCTTCCACGACATCATCGACAGGAAGCTCCAGTACGTTACGGATCATCCTTTTGCGTGATGTTGCCAAAAGCACAGGATAGCCCATCTCTCCTAGAGCATACAAATGATTCATGAGATGCAGGTTCTGCTCATGGCTTTTAGCAAAGCCGATGCCGGGATCAAGTATGATTTGTTCGTCCTTCACTCCCGCTCGTTTTGCAATCTTGATGCTCTCCGCCAAATCCGACTTCACATCCTGTAAAAAATCCACATAGTCTTCGGTTTCTCGATTATGCATCAAAATCACAGGGCACCCATATGCTGCAGCAACTTCTGCCATGTGGGGGTCTCTTTTAAAGCCCCAAATATCGTTAATGATATGAGCCCCCGCTTCAAGAGATTGCTTCGCTGTTTCCGCTTTATATGTATCGACGGATATCGGAACGTCTAATTTCGAAGAAATCGCCTCGATCACTGGGATGACGCGCCTAAGCTCCTCTTCGGCAGAGACCTGCTGAAAACCGGGTCTCGTCGACTCTCCTCCGATATCAATGATATCCGCACCTTCCTCTACCATCCGCTGTGCTTGTTCGACTGCCTGTTCCACACGGACGTACTTCCCTCCATCCGAGAAGGAATCCGGCGTCACATTCAGAATGCCCATAATGAGCGTTCTCTCTCCAAGTCTTAGCTCTTTCCTTCCGCAGCGAATCGTAGTCGCTTGATTCGGCGCAACTTCATTGCTCTCCATTACGAACCCCTCGCTTTATTTCTATATAGGTTTAACCAGCAAGTTGTATGATATCCTGCCGTACCATCGCCTACTTCGTGGACCAATCCGTTCACATCGAAGATTCGAGTGATAGGAACAAGCTCCTGAATCGAATTCGTGATGAAAATTTCTTCCGCTTGAATAAGCTCTTCCCACGTATAGAATCCTTCCTTCACAACCACCGAGCATTCCTCTTGCAAAACGTTCATCACATAATCCCTTGTAATGCCGGGCAAAATGCCTGTATCTATAGCAGGTGTATGTAAGGCCCCTTCTTGAATAAAGAACAAATTACTAGTCATTCCTTCAGCCAAATACCCTTCAGGCGTAAGAAAAAGCCCCTCAGCACCTGCTGCCCAAGGCTTCCGGGTCAGTTCCTGCTTGCCCAATATACTGCTCATATAATGAAAAGATTTGTGGCGAACGGCGGTTTCCGGCTGAAAACGCCGTGTTTCTAGTACTGCTAATGCTTTGCCCTGAATATATAATGCATCTGCTGCCTGTGGAAGAGGTTTAACATAGAGCAGGGTGACGGGTTCCGTATACGGCTCCGCAGGTAGCCCGATCTCGCCTTTACCCGCACTGACGGACAAACGGAAATAGCCGTCCTCCAACTCGTTCGTCTTTAGCAGCATGCTGACCTGCGCTTGCAGGAATTCTTGATCCATTGACCAAATAATATCCAAATCTTGAAGCCCCTTCGTCAACCGACCCAAATGTTCCTTCAGCAAAAAGGCTTTCCCGCCGTATGTTCGAAATGTCTCAAAGCAGCCCATTCCATAAAGAAAGCCGTGATCGTATACGGATACCACGGCTTCCTCCTGACGTACCAATTTTCCATCTAATGCAATCCACATGTTAGGAGCCAACCTTCTCAGGCTTCCCAACGAAATTCCGAAGCAGCTGATGTCCATGCTGCGTGATGATCGATTCCGGATGAAATTGTACTCCCTCGATCGGATACTCCTTGTGCCGCAGACCCATAATTTCTCCTGCTTCGGTCTCAGCACTGATTTCTAGACAATCCGGCAATGTTTCTCTCTTCACAATCAGAGAATGATATCGAGTAGCCGTATAAGGAGATTCCATCCCTTTAAAGAGGGTCTTGCCGTCATGATAAATCTGCGAGGTTTTGCCATGCATCAAGTTCTCCGCTCGGACAACCTCTCCACCAAACACTTGTCCAATCGCTTGGTGACCCAGACAAACGCCTAAAATCGGAACCTTCCCTTTAAAATGCTCAATGACCTGCAGGCTAATTCCCGCTTCATTCGGTGTGCACGGTCCCGGTGAAATCAAGATATGGTCCGGTCTCAGCGCCTCGATTTCAGAAATGGTAATCTGATCGTTGCGGTACACTTTCGTTTCCTCTCCGATTTCCCCCAAATATTGAACCAAATTGTAAGTAAATGAATCGTAATTATCAATCACTAAAATCATGCTAGAGCCTCCTCGCTTTTCTTTCCAAATGATCGTACTGCAGCGCTTTGGCCATCGCCTTCGCCTTATTCAACGATTCTTTGTACTCTCTCTCCGGATCGGAATCTATCACGATCCCCGCTCCAGCCTGTAAATGTACTTTCCCATCTTTCACGGTTAACGTTCGTATAATTATATTAAATTCCATATTGCCACTATAGTCAATCCAACCCATAGAGCCCGTATATGTCCCGCGTCTTACAGGTTCAAGCTCCTCAATGATTTCCATCGTTCGCACTTTTGGCGCCCCGGTAATGGTCCCTCCTGGAAAAACCGCACGAATCACATCCAAAGCATCCAACCCTTCAGCCAACGTACCCGAGATTTCCGAGACTAAGTGCATCACATGCGAATAATATTCCATCACCATAAATTCGTCCACTTTGACCGAACCGAACTTGGAGACGCGACCAAGATCATTGCGCTCCAAATCAACCAGCATCACATGCTCAGCAATTTCCTTCTCACTGCTCTTCAGCTCATCAATAAACTGCTGTTCCTCCTCCGGGCTGCGCCCTCTGCGCCGAGTTCCCGCAATCGGCCTTGTGCTGATCCGCCTTCCCTGCAGCTTGACGAGCAGTTCAGGAGATGCCGAAACGATCGACATCTCTGGGAACTTAAGAAATCCCATATAGGGTGACGGATTGACTCGCCTTAATGCTTCGTACAGCTCTTCAGGATGACCATCATACGCCCTGCTTCTGCGCAGAGAAAGATTGACCTGAAATACATCCCCCTGCCCAATATAACGCTGGATCGATTTCACCGCTTCCATATACTGCTCTTTCGAAAAAGCCGTTTCCCATAATGTTTCATCGGCTAAATCCGATTCATATTGTTGTAAGCTTTGCTTATGGAATGCTGCCGTTCCTTCTCCCGATTGGGTCACCAGCTTCTCTTTGAACCATTCGTACATGGAGCGCACACGCTGCTGTGCATTTTCGTACGCATTTTTCCACTGCTTCTCGTCCGCACCCTGTTCCGGCGCGGGTACGTAGCAAACACAATATAACTGATGATCATGATGATCCCAGATCCAAAGTTCTGTGGAGTGCATAAAATACACATCTGGACACTGTAAGTCATCCGCAGCCGTATTCGGCAGCTCCTCCAACCATCGAACGAAATCATAGCTGAAGTACCCGACAAAACCACCAGTGAAAAAGGGAAGCTCCGGGATAGATGGCCCTTGCCGCTGTAACATCCATTGTCTCAAGAGTGCCAGCGGTTCCCCCTCTTCTTTGCGAATCGCCCCATTCCCGCTGAGCCATTCGGCTTGTCCGTCCTTGCAGCGGAGAGACTCTTGGATATGCCCCCCTAAATAAGTGTATCGTCCGCCCTTCCCGCTCTCCAGCACGTACCCGAATTGAGAAAATGACTGCCATGCAGGAAGCCATGTTTCGACTGCCAGCTCTTCTTCTAATGGAAAAGATTCAATCAATGGGATATATGGATAGTCAGCTGCCCAACCCTTCCACTGACTCAGGCTCGTAAAATTCAATTCGCCATCACTCTTCCTCTCTATGGGGTTTAAGCTTATACTTTCTTTATCAAATAAGATCTATGATGACATTTTCTCCGTCCTGCTTATGTTCATTCCTCTGCATTATATAGCAGTACGCTTCTTCTGAAAACTAAGATAATGACGTAAGATGGTGTGATGAATCACTTCCGTTTCCGCGTTTCGACGTACATAAAAAAGGCCCTCTGCCTGAACATCCAGGCAAAGAGCCGCTCGTATCAATAATTATTGCTGATCGTCAAATTGATATAATGGAGTGCTGAGGTAGCGTTCGCCGTTGCTTGGGATGACAGCAACCACTCTTTTGCCTTTACCAAGCTTCTTAGCAACCTGCAGAGCCGCTTGAACTGCTGCACCGGATGAAATGCCTCCCAAAATGCCTTCCTTCTTCGCTACTTCACGGGACATTTCAAACGCCTGCTCGTTTTCTATTTGAATCACTTCATCATAAATTTCTGTATTCAAGATGCTAGGTACGAAACCTGCGCCCAATCCTTGAAGCTTATGAGGTCCTGGAGTTCCGCCCGAAAGCACAGGAGACGCGGCTGGCTCAACAGCATAAATTTTAATATGAGGGAAGTTCTCTTTCAGGACAGATCCTGCACCTGTAATGGTACCGCCGGTTCCGATTCCCGCTACGAACGCATCTAATTTTCCATCGAAATCATTGATCGCTTGCACAATTTCCGGACCAGTTGTCAAACGATGAATCTCTACGTTCGCTGGGTTGTCGAACTGCTGCGGCATAAAGTAGCCTTCATTCGATGCCGCTAATTCTTCGGCTTTCTTAATAGCGCCTTTCATCCCTTCTGGTCCTGGAGTCAGCACAAGCTGAGCACCATAGGCGCGAAGCAGATTGCGGCGTTCAATACTCATCGTTTCAGGCATGACTAGAATCGCCTTATACCCTTTAGCTGCAGCGACCATTGCAAGACCAATGCCTGTATTTCCGCTCGTTGGTTCAACGATGGTGTCTCCCGGCTTCAATCTTCCATCTCTCTCTGCAGTTTCAATCATGTTGATCGCGATGCGGTCTTTTACGCTTGCACCTGGGTTCTGATACTCCAGCTTGACGTAGATTTCGGCACTATCTTCAGGAACGACACGATTCAGTCGAACTAAAGGCGTATCTCCGATGAGTTGAGTAATGTTTTGAGCTAACTTTGCCATCACAAGGACCTCCTATTAGCTGTGTATGCCACAGCATTCATATTCCCGAGTATTTCAGTAGGTTTTATCTATTTTCTATCTTACCAATCTGCCAAAATCTTGTCAACAGTTATTGACTTGATTCCATGGCTGAAGTGTATATGTTTTCATTATTTTTTCTGCATTTCAATCTTTTCAACGATGGATTCCAGTTCGGATTTATTGAAATGATATTTTTGGTTGCAAAAATGGCAAACCATCTCAGCCTGCCCATCCTCTGCTATGATTTGCTTCAGCTCATCCGTTCCTAAGCTGATTAACGTCCGTTCCACACGTTCCTCCGAGCAGCTGCATTTAAATACTAGCGGCAGACGCTCCATTTCTACGAAAGACGGAAGCACCATGCGAAGCACTTCTTCAATCGCAAGCCCTTCATCCAAGTATTTAGTAATGGTATGAAGCTGCCCGAGCTGTCCTTCAATAGCGGAGATTTCTTCATCGCTTAATCCAGGCAGCAGCTGAATAATAAACCCGCCGGCTGTAATCACCGAATGGTCTTTATCCACCAGTACACCTGCGGCAACAGCGGACGGTGTTTGCTCAGACGTTGCGAAATAGTACGTAAAGTCATCGCTGATTTCACCAGATACAATCGGAGAGTTCCCACGGTAAGGTTCTTTCATCCCCAAGTCCTTAATCACGATAATGGATCCTTCTGTCCCTACGCCGCCCCGCACATCAATTTTACCGATCGCATTTGTCGGTAGCTGTACATGCGGATTTTGAACATATCCCCTCACTTCGCCCTTCGCGTTGGCATCGATGACGATGTGGCCAATCGGACCGTCTCCTCTCACCTGAATCGTCAGCCTTTCTTCTCCTTTCAGCATCGCGCCCATCATCGCCCCGATCGTAGCGGATCTGCCCAATGCTGCGGTTGCCGTCGACCAAGTATCCTGACGTTCTCTAAGCTCCTGCACAAGATTTTTGCTGTATGCGGCTAATGCTCTAACTTTCCCATCCAATGCGGTTCCACGTAAAATATAATCGTTCATCGCAGCCTCCTAAGATTGATTCCGTTCATATAGCAGCTGCAATCCCTGCAGCGTTAACAATGGATTGACGATATCTATGGACTGGCATTCTGCGGCGATAAATTCACCTAATCCACCGGTTGCTACCACCTTAGGATTTGTGCCGAACTCCTTTTTAATCCGTCCGACAATACCGTCCACTTGACCCGCATAACCGAACACAATGCCAGCTTGCATGGAGGTTACAGGGTTCCGGCCAATCACGCTTTTCGGAACGGAAAGCTCAATGCGCGGCAGCTTGGCCGCTTTTTGATACAGCGCCTCCGTTGAGATTCCGATACCCGGGGCAATCGCCCCTCCAATGTATTGAGACTTCTCGTCAACATAATCAAAGGTCGTTGCGGTTCCGAAATCGACAACAATGACTGGGGTACCATACTGCTCAATTGCGGCCACTGCGTTCACAATTCGGTCCGCCCCGACTTCCTTCGGGTTTTCATAGCGTATATTCAAGCCGGTTTTGATTCCGGGACCGACGAAATACGGCGTCTGTTTCACATATTTCTCGCAGCATGCCTGAAGCACATGAAAGAGCGGCGGAACGACAGAGGAAATCATAATTCCTTCAATCTGACGCTCATCAATCCCTCCATGGCGAAACATATTGTGAATAAAGATGCCATACTCATCAGCGGTCGCTTCACGATTTGTGCTCAACCGCCAATGATGGATCAGTTCCTTTCCTTTATATACACCAAGCACGATGTTTGTATTCCCTACATCCATCACTAAAATCACGTTTTCAACGTCCCTTCTTCTCGCCCAAATCCAAGCTGATATCGAGAGGAGACACCGCGTTCGTTAGCCGTCCGACCGAGATCACATCGACACCGGTTTCGGCGACTGCCTTTAAGCTCCCTAAATGGATGCCGCCGGATGCCTCCACAACGACATGCGGGCTTCTTTCTTTAATTCGGCGCATCGCCTCGGTCATAGCCGCCGGTTCCATATTGTCCAGCATAATAATATCTGCTCCGGCCTCGAGCGCCTGCGTGAGCTGGTCGAAATTTTCGACTTCTACTTCGATTTTCATCGTGTGCGGAATGAAAGCTCTTGCGCTGGCAACCGCTTGAGGGATTCCACCGGACGCTTTGATGTGATTGTCCTTAATCATTACGGCATCATACAATCCATAACGGTGGTTGTGTCCTCCTCCTACCTGTACCGCATACTTCTCCAGCATACGATGTCCGGGTGTTGTTTTCCGTGTATCTACCAGTCTCACCGATGTATGCTTAATTACATCCATGTATTTGGACGTTTCCGTCGCAATGCCTGACATACGCTGCAGTAAATTGAGAGCAAGCCTTTCGCCTGCCAATATACTATGGCTGCTTCCCTCAATCTCCGCAATGATATCTCCCGCTTGCAGAACATCTCCATCCTGTCTTCGCATATCAAAAGCAAGGCTTGGATCGACCGCCTCGAAAACGGCTCTTGCCGCTTCCACTCCACATAGGATACCCGGCTGCTTCGCATGGATAATCCCTTTGGATCGATGATCACGAGGTACAGTGGACAGCGTCGTTACATCGCCGCTCCCCATATCCTCGTCAAGCCAAAGCTCAATTTGCTTTTTCAATTGTCTCATAAAACCGTTAAGCATCGTTCATCCGCTCCTCACGTATCCCCGTCTCACGATTCAGAATAATATGTTTTCGCCATACCGAGTCATTCCGATCCGGGAAATCCTCCCGATAATGCGCTCCTCTGCTCTCTTCACGAATGACAGCCGCATGAGCAATGAGAAGAGACACCGTCAGCATATTCGCAAACTCATATTCTTCAATTTTGCTTAGACTGGCTCCAAAGATCGGAAGTTGTCTCTTCAACTCATCGATGCCTTTATTCAAACCTTCCAGCGAACGCTTTAAGCCGACATTGCGCAGCATCACCTTTTGCAGCTTCAGTCTTTTCTCTACCACCGCTTGAATGGGCGGTTCCTTCCGATGTTCTGTGCATTCAGCCGCGGAGAATGCCGGTTCATCCAAATCGCGAATTCTTGCCGCGATTCGATCGCCAAATACAAGCGCTTCGGACAAAGAATTGCTCGCTAATCGATTGGCTCCGTGTACGCCGGTGGATGATACTTCCCCACAGGCAAACAATCTGCTAACAGAAGTTTCGCCGCTTAAGTCTGTTTTTACTCCCCCCATAAAGTAATGCGCCGCAGGTGCGACGGGGATCCAGTCCGCCGCTAAATCCAAGCCGAACTGCAAGCAAAACTCATAAATCGTCGGAAACCGATGCTTTATCCTATCTTCTGACTCATGGGTAATATCTAAATAGACAAAGGTTGACTTCGTCGCTTCCATTTCACTTACGATCGCTCGGGCAACAACATCCCTTGGGGCCAGCTCCAGCTGTGGATGGTATTTCTCCATGAACCGTTCGCCTTTCATATTGCGCAAATAGGCGCCTTCACCTCGAACCGCTTCGGAAATTAAGAAGCGCGGCGCTCCGGGATAGCATAGAGCCGTTGGATGAAACTGGATGAATTCCACATCGCGAATATCCGCTCCCGCCCGATAGGCGATCGCTACACCATCTGCCGTGGCAACGTCGGGATTGGTGGTATAACGGAACAATTGTCCCGCACCGCCGGTACACAGCACAGTTGCTTTGGCGTGCACAAAGAGCTTGCTTCCGTCCATCTTTTGCACCAAAGCCCCTTGACAATCCCCGCCTTCCGTAACGAGATCGATGACAAAATGATCGTTCCACATCTCAATTCGCGGATGCTGTTTCGCTTTCTCTAGAAGCGACCGAACGATTTCGGCACCTGTCGCATCACCATGTGCATGCAGTATTCTTCGCTGGCTGTGTGCGCCTTCCTTCGTTAAAGCCAGCTCACCATTCTCCTCGTCAAATTGAGTTCCAAGCTCCATGAGGCTCTTCACCCCTTGCGGGCCTTCGTGAACCAATATATCTACAGCCTCTTCCGAGCAGAGACCGGCTCCTGCAAATAGGGTATCCTCACGATGATATTCCGGAGAATCCTCATCAGAGATCACTGCGGCAATTCCCCCCTGCGCATAGCGCGTATTGCTGTCGAGCAGTGACTTCTTCGTAATCATCAGCACACGGTGGTGCTCGGCTGCTTTAATTGCAGTATAAAGGCCAGCGATTCCTGCTCCAATCACCACTACATCGGTTTCAATCCGCGGCAGAGAGGACAACTGAAAATTCGCCAAATAACGAGGAATCATCGAATCCATCATACATTACGCTCCATTCTATCAACCATTTCTCACTGCTCTTCATGATTTGTGGTTCATCTCTAAAAGGCATATGTACAGAAAAAAGCAGAGATTCGGGATCATCCCTATGCTGAACCTCTGCCTTACTTCATTTTAGACTATAAAAGTTTAGACGGTCACTTCCAGCATCCGTTCGAGAGAAAGACGTGCTTTGTCCGCGATTTGAGGTGGCACATAGATTTGAGGCTGCATCGTCTCCAGACAGCGCACAAGCTTTTTCAGGTTGTTTACCTTCATATTCGGACATACAAGAAACTTGCTTGCAAAATGAAACGTTTTGTCCGGGCTGTCCTTGCGCAGTTGATATCCGGTACCGTCCTCGGTGCCTACAATAAATTCCTTCACATCGGATTCACGGCAGTACTTAATAATCGCCGTTGTACTTCCCACGAAATCAGCCATCTCAACGACTTCCGGACGGCATTCAGGATGGACAACAAATTGAGCATTTGGATATTGTTTTCTCATTTCTACGACATCTTTGACCGTCAGCATATCATGAGTATTGCAATACCCTTCCCAAAGAATCATCTTCTTATCGGTATGCTGCTGCACATAATGACCTAGATTTTTGTCCGGCACCCAAATGATTTCATCCGATTCTACGGATTGGATTACTTTTACCGCATTCGCGGAGGTACAGCAAATATCCGTTTCCGCTTTAATCTCTGCAGAAGAGTTAATGTACGTGACAACCGTCGCATTCGGATGCTTCTGCTTCAGCTGACGCAAGCCTTCCACGTTCACCATATCAGCCATCGGACAGCCTGCCCGCTCATCAGGAATGATTACCGTCTTGTTCGGAGCCAAAATCTTTGCGCTCTCTCCCATAAAGTGCACTCCGCAAAATACGATGACATCTGCATCGGTTTCGGCAGCCTTTTGCGCTAGCAAAAAAGAATCTCCACGAAAATCAGCCACTTCTTGTATTTCATCCCTTTGGTAATAATGGGCAAGGATAATGGCATTACGCTCTTTCTTCAGCTGAAGAAGTCGTTCCTTCAACCCTTGGTTCCGCTGTGCTTTGGCTTCTGCAGCTAAAGCTTCCATGTGCTTACCTCCTTAGGAAATACAAATTGCCCTCAAGCTCATTGCATTCTCATACCCCAGAACCTCTTTATGTCCTGTACTGCACCTTCATCGCTTGAGCAATTATTCACAATCTTGTTTACAAAGGATTGAAAGTCTTGCATAAGTTCGAAGTTAACATCCTTAATTTACAGTACCTTTACGAAGGTGTCAACGTGAAAACAGAACAAAAATCCGGATTTCACATGTGAAATCCGGATTTAGCTTCACCCAGGTGTTATTCACTTTTCTTATCGTCATCTTGCTTTGCTGCATCATCGGCATTTTGATCTGCCGTATCGTCAGCATCCTGCTTTTTCGGCTCTTCTGCTTCCGGCTTCGCCGCTGGTTCTTGCTCTGCTGCGCCTTCCGGTTTTTCTTGTACAGACCCGATTTTGTTCGAAGATTCATTCTCCTGCTTTTGAATGTTAACCTTCATTTCATCCTTCTTCGGTTCGAAAGCATCGATCCGTTCCCGAATGTTCTTTTCCAGCTTTCCAGTCTCCAACAATTCATAGATCTGGTCTTTATCGAGCGTTTCAAGTTCCATCAGCTTATTGGCGATGAGATGTACTTGATCCGCATGCTTCGTCAAGATTTCTTTCGCTTGGTCATAGCAAGCGCGAATCATCGTTTGAAGCTCTTTATCGATTTCATACGCAATCTGATCGCTGTAGTTTTGCTCATGATGGAGATCACGGCCCAAGAATACTTGACCTTGCGTATTGCCGAACTGCAGTGGTCCAAGCTTATCGCTCATACCGTATTCCGTAATCATCGCTCGAACGATCGAAGTTGCCTTCTTGAAGTCGTCATATGCGCCCGTACCGATTTCACCGATAAACAGTTCCTCCGATACGCGGCCGCCGAGCAAACCAGTTACGCGGTCAAGCAGCTCGGATTTCGTAGACAGCATCCGGTCTTCTCCATCCTTCGGAATCATCATGGCATATCCACCCGCTCTTCCGCGAGGGACGATCGTTACTTTATGAATGACATCGGCATGTCTGACATGATAGCCGATAATCGTATGTCCTGCTTCATGGTAAGCAACGGTGCGTTTCTCCTTGTCACTGATCACGCGGCTTTTCTTCTGCGTACCGACAATCACACGGTCGAACGCTTCATCCAGCTCCGCCATATCAATGGCCTTTTTATTTCTTCTCGCCGCGATCAATGCCGCTTCGTTCAATAGGTTTTCAAGATCTGCTCCTGTGAAACCTGTCGTATAGCGAGCCAGTACATCAAGGCGAACGTCATCGCCCAAAGGCTTATTTCTGGCATGTACTTTCAGTACCGCCTCGCGCCCTTTCACATCTGGACGGTCGACTGTAATTTGACGGTCAAAACGGCCTGGTCTGAGCAGCGCAGGGTCAAGAATGTCTGGGCGGTTCGTTGCAGCGACGATAATAATCCCTTCGTTCGCTCCAAATCCGTCCATCTCAACGAGCAATTGGTTCAGCGTCTGCTCCCGCTCGTCATGGCCGCCGCCAAGACCAGCGCCCCGTTGACGTCCAACGGCGTCAATCTCGTCAATAAAGATAATACATGGTGCATTTTTCTTCGCATTTTCAAACAAATCACGCACCCGCGAAGCACCGACCCCGACGAACATTTCCACGAAATCGGAACCGCTGATGCTAAAGAAAGGTACGCCCGCTTCTCCCGCCACAGCACGAGCAAGCAAGGTTTTACCGGTTCCCGGAGGACCGTTCAAAAGTACCCCTTTCGGAACTCTCGCACCAAGTGCGGCAAACTTACGGGGATCCTTCAAAAACTCTACGACCTCAACCAATTCCTGCTTTTCTTCATCAGCTCCGGCTACGTCATTGAACGTGACCCGCTTTTTCTCTTCATTATATAAGCGAGCGCGGCTTTTGCCGAAATTCATGACTTTGCCTCCGCCGCCTTGAGCTTGATTTAGCAAGAAGAAGAATAAAATAAAGATAATGACAAACGGAATGATGGATGTCAGGAAGCTTAGCCAAATGCTGTCTCCTTCCATTTTCTCAACTACCGTCTGTACATTGGCCTCTTCCAAGACCTCAAAAACACGGTCTGTAAAAGGAGCATACGTTTCGAATTCCGAACTGCTTGAATCTCCAATGTTCCCATTGGTTTTACCCGCAATATAGTATGAGTACCCGTCGAATTGAACGGTGACCTCGGTCACTCTATTGTCGGCTAGCAAACTGCGGAACTCGTCATATCGGATTTTATTCGTTTGGTCGTTTTGCGTGCTGATAAAGTGTACAATGCCTACGACAACTAGAAATATCAGTAGATAAAATCCGGTATTCCGGATGAATCGATTCATCCCCTACCTCCTCTCGACTGCAAAACAAATTGGTATAGTGCTAAGCCGAAACTTACAAAATCCCAGGTGAAAACGAGGGCGAAGTTGCGGCATATTACAAATTTGAGGCAACTTTGTTTATTGTACCACAGCCAGTATTACGATCTCAATACAGACGGATTCTGCGCCGTTTATCCGCTGTATACCTCTTCCTTCAGCACGCCGATGAATGGCAAATTGCGATATTTTTCCGCGTAATCCAAGCCATATCCGACGACGAACGAATCTGGAAGTTCAAAACCGTAATAATCCGGAGTCAAATCAACGGTTCTTCTGGCCGGCTTGTCAAACAATGTTACAATTTTTACGGAGCTTGCATTTCTTCTTTTTAAAATATCGATGAGATAGCTTAAGGTCAGTCCGCTGTCGATAATATCTTCGACTATAAGGACGTCGCGGTGTTCTACGGTGACATCCAAATCCTTAATGATTTTCACGACACCGGATGATTTCGTGGATTGACCATAGCTTGAAACAGCCATAAAATCCATCTCGAGCGGAATGTTCACTCTTTTGACCAAATCGGCCATGAAGATGAAGGCGCCTTTCAGCACACAGATGACTAGAGGGTTCTTGCCTTCGTATTCTTTGGCAATCGTCTCCCCTAATTCCTGAATCTTAGCTTGAATCTGTTCTTCGCTGTAGAGCACTTCTTTAATGTCATTAAGCAAGTAAAGACCCTCCTAGGTTCATTGTATGAATTCCGGAGTATGGATATGTAATATCCGGCCGGTTGTTGGACGAACTAGAGCATGGGCGGACCTTCGAAGCCCGGGAATCCATAAAATTCGTCCTTCAGCATCCGTTACGATCGGAATGTACCCGCGCTGGGCAGGCGGAATTTTGGCATCAATGAGCATATCTTTTACTTTTTTACTTCCGTTTAATCCAAGCACCTGCATACGATCCCCTGGCTTGCGCGAACGTACATACAGAGGCAAGGATAGCTCATCCAGATCGAAAAAGGCGCTGTAACTCCCGTCCTTCTCGGCATATTCGCCAGGTCCGATGACTTCAAAACGGATCAATAAGTGCTCTCTTCCATCAAGAGAAATTTGGACCGGCCAATCCCATACCTTTACCGAGAATGATTCAGCTTCTGATGGTGAGCTGGTTGTAAATCGTAAACGATCATACTCTTTCATCAGCCAGCAATGCTCACGGATTTGAATGCGAAAATTGGATTTATCATGCCTGCTGCAAGCTAGCCGGATCGACTCAACGGTTTCATAATCTACCTCTATATGCTTATCCAAAGAAAGATAATTTAATATTAGTTTAATCAATCTTCTTTGTAAAGAAGCATGGAAAGCGGACCATTGTGCTTGTTTCAACATTAATCCATCCTTCGTCACGGAGACCGTTTCCGCATATGCCCGCTCCGCCTCCCGCTGTAAATACTGCTCGTCATCTCTGACGATATCCGCCAGTCGGTTTAATGCGGAGGTGATTTCCGGATTAAACTGTTTCAGCTGAGGCATGATGTCAAGACGGATTTGATTGCGAGTATAGGCTCTGCTTGCGTTGCTGCTGTCTTCAGCGAATTCGAATCCATGCTCTTTGCAGAATTGAACGAGCTCCATTTTTTCTATACGAAGCAGAGGCCTCACAAGTTTCACTTTTTGCTGCATTCGCACAGGATGAATTCCAGCCAGCCCTTCAGTACTTGTCCCGCGAAGCATGCGCATCAAGACTGTCTCTGCTTGATCATCCGCGTGGTGGGCTAATGCGATGCAGCTCGTCCCCGTGCGTTCCGCCGTTTCGAACAGGAACCGATACCTAAGCTCCCGTGCCGCATCCTGCAGCCCTTTTCCCGTTTCCCGCATATGCCGTTTAACATCTACCTTTGCATAGTAAAACGGAACATTGTAATACTCTGCAAGCTTGGCGACCATCTGCTGCTCTTCTTCGGATTCCGTTCCCCTTAAGGCATGGTTAACATGCGCGATCGAAAGCCCCAACGCATATTTATCGGCAAGCTGTCTCAGCACGTGAAAAAGGGCCACTGAATCAGGACCGCCTGAGACGGCGACCATGACTCTGTCCCCCTGTTGAAACATCCGATATTGCTCGATCAATTGAACGACTTTCTTCAACATTTCCACTGCACTTCTTTCTATGATGTTTGCGTGACAATCCATAAGACGGAAATAAAGAAAATGACAGATACGATCAAAGCTTTTTTCAACCATTCACCTTTGAAGGGCAAATAACGAACATGCTTGTGCATGAGTTCCTTCCATTCCTGCAGCGCCTGACCAGAGCTGCTGTATTTCCCGCGAATGGCTTTATCGATAAAAGCCGCGAACGGTCTTAGCTCCGGAACCTCCTGTGCTCGCTTGATTAATTGGGAAGGGTGGCGGTTTTGCGGAATTTGCTTGGCGAGCTGTTCCATCTTCCGTTCTGGATCCAACAGATGTACCGCTAATGCGGCGAAAGAGAACAGATCATACGCATCATCCGCTGTTCTGCTTCCCCCATTCCAGTATCCTCGATCATAGATTTCTGTAAACTGCTTAACGGACTTCCCTATTTGGCCTACACCGCCAAAATCGATCAGCTGCGCTCTTCCTTCGGCATCTACCAGTATATTAGCCGGTTTCAAATCGCCGAATATGTATTTACGCTGATGCAGCCTGCAAAGCTGCTGAAGAATTTGCTCGCCGACCGGTCCGAACCATTCCCAGCCTTTCGACTTCATAAATACAGACAGATGCTTCCCTTTGAAGTAGGGCATCACATAAAAAGGGTAGGACTGCCCATTCAGTTCAAAGTCATCCACATCGATTAACCGAAACCTCGAATGGGATGCACCTTGGCTGATGCGTTCAATCGCATTGATCTCTACCTGAAGATCTACTGAATCATGACTCGTTTTTAGAGCAACCCATTTCCCATCCGTACATGCCAAGTAGACAATGCCGTTAGCCCCTTCTCCGAGTACACTATGGATGTCATATCTGCGTCCGTTCCATTTCCCTTGAATCGCAGTGCCTGCCGGCCATCTCGATTTAGACGATATAATCGCTCCACAGTCCTTCTTCATCACCATTTCGTTTACCTCGCGCGTCATGTTCTTCGTTAGCAGGCACACCGGTGATGTACCTGATAACCTCCATCATCGCCGGTCCCGTCGGTGTGGCCCCTTTCATATCCAGCTTATCGAACAGCCTAGGTATGCTTCTCGTATCCTTCGTCCAAGCCATATCCAAAGCCGCATCCTCATTCCATCCTGAACCCGGAAAATGAAATACGGCGATTTCGCTCCGTCCTTCTCTCGCTTGCAGGCTGAGCATCAAATCGTGAATCGCATTCTCGACGGCGCTCAGCTTCGACTTCATACTGGCGCTGGCGTCGATAAGAAGTACAACCTTCAAATCTATTTGTTCACTAAGCTGATCGATGATCTGTACCGCTTTCGCTCGCCGAACAGGATGTAAATCCTCTATGCTGTCGGAGTCCATCATCTGCTTTAATTCTTTTTGAACGGCAATTTGCACCGTACTCATAACGGTCTTTCGCGTTACCATTTGCACCGTCCGGGATAAATCTTGAACCGACACGATTCTGCTCATCCCTCCGCCTGCTTCCGCAATGGACTGTACCTCTTGGGTACCCAGTCTACCAATTTCGCCTTGATCGACGACACCGATCACATTCACAATGATCTCTTCGCTTCTGGCGTGGGCTGCCGCCGCTACAGGGTCCATTCCCACATTCGAGCATCCGTCCGTAATTAAAATGATCTGCTTCATCACACATTCCTCCCGATGGCGAATAGCTTCCTCTCTTTTTCGATAAAAGCAGAGAAAAATTTATTCTCACTCTATGACTCTTTCTATCATCTGTTCATAGTGTTAACCAACGGGAGCAAAACTAGACGTGTTTTCTATTTTTTATTTTATAGATTTTTATGTTCCTCGGTGTTGTTCCATCCAATGCGCCGCATAATCGACAAGCGGTCTCATGCTCATCGCCCGCATCTGTCCGCCGTTCACCTGGGCTTTAGCGACCTCGTTTCCTTCTGCCTCGTAGCTTTGGCCGATCTCTATGAAATCATCCGTATCGAGTGATATATCCGTCCATTCCGTCCATAAGGAGACTCCCTCTTCCGAATGGAGCGGCGCTGAGTTTCTTTCCTCAGACTTGCCCGGATAAGAAGCCATATACTCAGCCAGATGAAGAGCGGTACAACGATCATAATCTACGCCAATCAGAAGAACTTTCGCATCGTGTTCGTAGCATATTCCTAGCGGCGATGTAGGGCCCAATCCATAATCCAGTTCATGCATCTCCATGATCCGCTGCGCATCTTTTCCGAGCGCACAAAACGAGGTCTGCGGATGCTTGCTTCTGCACACGTTCGGATAAGTGCGGAACAGCTCAGCGATGGCCCCCATCCCGCAGGTCGGCGTTCGATCCACATCATACGGAGGCATATGCTTATAGATCAGCGGCCACCAATCTTCCGGTACGGGTGGATTCCCCCACCCGGAAGGATTCGATAAATCTGTAGATTGTGAAGGCATAATCAAGGTTCCACTTTCCCCGACGGCAGCAATTAACGATTCGATGACTGCTGATGCGCCTCCAATCACGTAGCCGAGCGAACTTAAGGAGCTGTGAACCATGAGCTTGTCGCCACGCTCAATTCCTAATCTTCTCCATATCTCATAAAGCCGATCCTTGGTCATCGGCTGTTTCGTACGCTGGATAATATCGATGATTGTCAATGGAGCCACCCTCAATCCATGTTTTCTCTATATTCTATCGTATCCTTCATTCGCCTAAATCACAAGATCGTTTACGAATACTCATTTTGGCTGTATACATATGCCGAATCAGCGAATAAAGCCCTGCCAATGGCAGGGCCTTGATCAGCTTACCGTCTTCGGACGCTCCAGCCGTTTGAAACCCGGCCAGCGGAAGGTCGCCCATTCCGGCTTATATTTATGAATTTTTGCGACGATCACAGTCATGTCATCGTGAATGTCTCCATGATGGTGGCGTACCACCTTCTCGAGCAGACAGTCTGCGATTTCCTGCGGATCCTCCACCGACATTTCTTGAATGACCCGCTTCATCCACAATTCCTTATTGACCGCATGCCCCGGCGCATCATAGATCCCGTCGGTCATCATGATCAACGTATCTCCAGGCTGAAGCTGCAAGGTCACCAAGTCCACCTCAATATCCTGCAAAATGCCAACCGGCAAATTGCTCGCTTTTATCGGAATGACCTCATTGCCCCGCTTAATAAAGCTCGGAGTGGAGCCGATCTTCATAAACGTCGTTTGCGCATTATATTGATCTATCAGCGCCACGTCGATCGTAGCGTAAATTTCATCCGGAGAACGAAGGAGGAGTACCGAGTTCACGGATTTGATCGCCAGCTTCTCATCCATTCCGGACTGAAGGAGCTGCTGCAAAATGGAGAGAGCCGTTTTGCTTTCCGTGCTGGCTCGTTCCCCATTGCCCATCCCATCGCTCAAGGCGACCGCGAATTTGCCATTGCCCAGCTCTACGGTGCTGAAGCTGTCTCCGGAGAGAAGTCCTCCTCCTTTAGCCGCTCCAGCAATCCCCGTTTCCACCTCAAACTCTTTCGCGGAACCGAAGGTTACCATATAATATCCGCTGCCCCGTTCTAGAAATTGTTCCTTCTTCACCGCAATGCTTTCCGATAATATTTCCGACAGCAGCGGCGCGATGATTTTTCGGCATTCATCGAAGCCTTTGTTGTACTGATGGACAATCTCAATTTCGACGTTGCCTTCATCTAAGCTGATAATATCTACACTATGAATGGATAACCCCAGTTCCTCCAGCGATTGCCGAATCTGCTCCTCCTGCATAAACAGCTCCTGGCTTCCGCGTCTAATTTCCTTCGCCAAATCCTCCATCACCTGTGAAACCCCAAACAGCTGCTCGGCGACCAGCTGCCTGCTGTCCACAATTTGCTGCTTCCAATGCTGATTATGCTTGTACAATTCATACTGCTGCTTCATGATCTCAAGCACCTGTTTCGTCTTGACGCAGCTTCTTTCCCATTCCTGCGGAATGTCCTTCGGCGAGAAATTCGGGTTATTTTCGACCTCGGTCATCACATCCGTCATATATTTGTACGTTTGATAAAACTTATCTTCCCAGCACGATTTTTGTTTGAAGCATGTGGCACAGCTTTTCTCCGCCACCATATTCATAAAGTGTCCCATTTCTTCTTCCTTGCGTCCCGGATTCTGTGTGATTTGGGTAAAGCTGCGAGACAATTGCTTGAACACATCCGAAAACTGCTTCACTCGATCGGCTGTCACGTCACGTACTCGCCGGGCATAATCATGCTGCGAATTGAGATTTTCCTGCGTTCCCGGTACATATTTGGCAATTGTCTGAATGATCCCTCGAGGGGTAAGAAGGAATAACGCGATAGCCGCCATCGATTCCCAAGTCGACGAGAAAATTTGTGAAGTATTGCCGAGATACAGCGAAAGGATCGATGTACCCAGCAGCAAGCCAAGCGATACGGCAAGTTTTTTTCCTTCCTTAAGCAATCCTGCAAGCATGCCTGAAAAAGCCAACACACTGATCTGATAAACCGCGTTCACGCTCGCCAAGCTGAGAATCAAGCCGGTTACGACTCCGACCGATGCTCCGATGGGCGCTCCGCCGACGAATGCGAACAGCAGGATCAAATAGCGTGACATGATGTGTTCGATAGACAATCCGAAGGTAAGCCAGCCTACCGTTCCGGTCATCATGGAAGCCAGCATAATCATAAGGCAAATGATTTCTTCGCTGCGCAGCTGATAGTTTTTCTTTTTGAGCGTAAACACAGGAATGGATTGAATAAAGATGAGCGTCAAGATAAAGCTCAGCACCGCTTCTACGCCATTGAGCATCAATCCGTACCAGGTCAATGCGTTGCTCATGACGTACCCAAAAAGCCCGACGGAGAAAGCTGTAATAAATACAGCAATCGGCGCTGAGGACAAATCCGATCGTCCGCTCTTTTCCAGCCCTTTTTGAATAAGCACATATAAAATCATCATCGAAGCAGCTGAAACAGGGTCCGGCACAAAGGAGAACATATTGCCGATCAGCGCCGCTCCAAAAATCCAAGCTGTCATTTCCTTTCGCATAAAAAAGATGACCGCGAAAAACGGAAGCAAGAACGGAGACAATTCTTCCAAAATCATAGCTCGTCCAAGTAAAAATGCGGTTAAGACCAGCATCATATCCGTTCTTCTGGCAATGGCAGATTGCAGAATTCGGCTTTGCTGCAGCTTCTTTTTCAGATTCATCCATGTTCGCCTCTGAAGACTCTTCCACTCCGGCCTAATCACTTGCAATTTAAGCATTCGAGAGACACCGCCTTTTCCGTTATTGGGTGTCTCTATTATATGAACTCTCTATTAAATTGTTTGTCATAATGAGTTGATAGATTCAAAAAAGTTTGCGACAAGATCAACCATAAAATGTAAAGCTCATCTTTTGGAATGAGAGAGACTTCTTCAGTGCCATATCAAGCCTTGTGCAATATGGATTGGGAGCGAACACGAGCCCCGTCGAAAGCCAACCTGACTTACGCTAGATGCGCTCTTATGTTCGCACATTGCAAAGCGATTCCATAAGCACGGAATGAAAGAATGTGCTCTAAAGCTGTCGACTTCGGCGTTCATCACGGGAAAACCGACAAAAATAGTGGTGTCGTGCGGCTTCAGCCTCAGTCGTTGCGCTGCCTGCCAGAACCGTGTCGCAATCAATCCCGATGTGCGGGTCGCAGCTTGTCTGCAAATATACCGAATCACACTCTATAAAACACAAAAGCACCGGAACATGACATTCCGATGCTTTTCATTATTCATGTATAGAATTAACGACGGGCCCCTCTTCCACCGCGCTTAGATTCGGTGTTCTTCTTCAGCGAGGACATCCGTTCTTCACTATCCTTTAAAAATTTACTTAGTTTATCATCAAAGCTCTGTTGTCTTGGACGATCCATGTCTCTTCTAGGTCTGTCATTACGTGGAGGCCTTGCAGGTCTAGCTGCTTCAACAGGCTTATCAACGGCCTTACGAATAGATAACCCGATTTTTCCATCTTTGTCTACATTGATGACTTTTACAGTCACCATGTCGTTCACTTTCAAGTGATCGTTAACATCTTTCACATAATTATCTGCGATTTCGGAAATGTGGACAAGTCCGGTCACGCCCCCCGGCAACTCAACAAATGCCCCGAAATTCGTGATGCCTGTAACCTTGCCTTCCAGTTTGCTGCCCACTTCAATTGACATAAAACGAAATGCTCCTCCTTAGACTAACCATATAAGATATGGGAGATCCGATCCAGACATAATGCTTGAAAAGACCGATTAAGCCGATTATACCGTGAAGCAGGTCACAGGTCAATATCCTCTCATTCGCTTTCGAAGAAGATGATTTCGTCAGGGCGACCCATATGATAATCCTTACGAAGAATTTGTTCGATATATTCCGGATCATTCAATTTTTCAATTTCCTGCTTGAATTGATCGTTTCTCATTGTAATCTCAGTCAATTTCCCTTCTAATGCATCCAGTCTAGCATGGCTTTCCTGGATTGTACCGCTCTGCTGCCAAAAAGTAAACCCCGCCCATGCCAAGTAACAGCTGATGGCTATAAAGAGCAGCCGAAGCCTTCTTCTAGCCCCTCTGCTTTTCCCTGTCGACTTATTGTCTGCAGAATGCCTTTGCATAGACGTAAATCCTCCCAGTTCATCGCTTCAGCCAGCTCCGTATCGATTGAAACTGATCCGCTAGCCAGTCCCAAGTTTTTCGCAACCAACCGATTCGCGTCAAAGGTGAAGCCATCCATTTTAAAATTTTCCATATAGGGTACAGTAATTGTAGCACAATTTTCCCTATGAAAACAGCTACTGTAGTCATAATTCCGAAAATAATGACGCAGAGCCGATACAGCATCCGAATCGGACGTATAACCACCCATTCGAATGTACGGATGAGCAGCTGAATGAGACGACGAACGAGCCTAATCCATACTTTCGTATACTTAATGACCGTATCGCTAAGCAGACCGTAATATGCCCATACGCCGATGATGAGAGCTATAAACACATAGATTCGAACCTCGCCATGATTGCTGACATACAGCATTCGAAATACAAACAGGGTCGCGGCGATCCAATAGCATAGATCGAGGATTGGAATAAGCCATCTTCTAAAATGCAGCTGCACGGATATGACACGATACATATCGAACACAGCGCCGAGTACTTGTCCGCTGATCAGCATCGTCAGCAGCGTGGCTAATTGCGTATGCAGACTCACTTGAACAGCTTACCTAAAAAGCCTTTGGAGGTCTTCTGCTGTGTACTCGAATCTAAATATGCCATCGTGTTTACCATACCCTCGATCGCGACTAGCCCCTGCTCCAAGTTCAAGTTTTTAATATGCAGATTTTGCCCCGTGATGGTCAAAAAACCGCATTCTGTCTCCAGTAAAAACTCCTCGCTGTCAAAGCTCTCCACATTCAATACGCCGGATATCTCCAGAAGCTTCCGATTCAGCATTTTCACTTCTTGTCTTTTTGTTTTTCCGTGGTCAATCATAGACTGCACCCCTCCTTACTTACACCGTATGGAGGTAGTCCCATTTTTAGAACTGCAGCGTAAACTTTTTATGTGAAAACAACATCACATTTGTAACAAAAAAACGCCTGACGGAGTCCTTTGGTTCGAGCATGAGTTCATACGAGCATAGAGTGTCTTATTTTTCAAAAACAATCATGGCTTTACGCCACATCCCCGGCATGAAAGCTAGGGGCTATGTTTCATTCCAGTACTAAACTCCAATACTGCTAATAACCGCTGTCGGAACAGGTACGCAGCTTTTTTTGGTGG
>NZ_JBHSQV010000150.1:0-27159 GCF_042658665.1 Marinicrinis lubricantis | reverse complement strand
TTGCAGTTCCTCGTGATGAACCTGGAACGCCGCTTGCGGCTTCTTTTTGTCCTCATTCTCAACATGCTGCTGAAACGTACCGCCTACAGACAATTTGCTCTCTAATGTTTCGTTCAGCAAGCCCTAAATTATTCAAATAAATAAGCGCGTATGGGAAAGCACGGTTTGAACAAGCGTTAAATGAATGAAGCTCCACGGTTTTGTGATAAAATAAGGCAAGAAAATAAAAGATGGAAAGGTTGGGTACCGTGAAATATAACTTTGATGAAATTGTAAATCGGAGAGGGACCTATTCGGTCAAATGGGATGGAGGAGAGTTCCTTCGAGAAAATGGTTTTACTCAAAGATATGATGAAGAGACCTTGCCATTATTTACGGCAGACATGGATTTACCCGTACCCCAAGCCTTGATTGATGCTTTACATAAAACCGTTGATCATAAAATTTTTGGTTATTCCATCTTTCCTAGTGAGTACTATGAAGCGATTCAGCATTGGTTTAAAAACAGACATGATTGGGAGATCCAAAAGGAAGAAATCATCTATAGTCCTGGAACGGTCCATGCTTTGAATATTGCCGTAAGAGCTCTGACTCAGCCGGGTGACGGAATCATTATTCAGCGGCCGGTTTACCCGCCTTTTACTTCTGCAATAGAAGGTCATAGCAGAATCGTAAGGAATAATGCTCTTACATATGATGAGAGTGGGTATTATTCTATTGATTTTGAGGATTTCGAAGCAAAAGCAAAAGAAGAAAAGACGAAAATGTTTATTTTGTGTAATCCTCATAATCCTACAGGAAGAATTTTCAATGTAGACGAGCTTAAGAAATTATCTGAGATTTGTGCGGAAAACGGTGTCCTTATCGTAGCGGACGAAATACACGGCGATTTAATTAGACGGGATCAAACCTTTATACCCATCGCAAAAGTTGTGGATCATGCTGACCATATCATCACATTAACCGCTATTAACAAAACATTTAATGTCGCAGGTCTCCATTGTACCAATGTGGTTATCCCCAATCCAGAGCTTAGAAAAATATTCATAAAAGAAATGGGCTTTCAATTGGCTTCGCCATTTACCATATCTGCTCTCATCGCAGTGTACAATGAAGGGGAAGATTGGTTAGAGCAACTGAAAGATTACATTGACGGCACTATGGAATGGGTTGTCAATTTCTTAGCAGAAAAGATGCCGAAAGTCAAAGTGAGCATTCCAGAAGGAACTTATATCATGTGGATGGATTTTAGCGAATATGGCATTTCACCAGAAGAAGTCCATGATCGCATCTATAACAAAGCGAACGTACTTTTAGAAGATGGCCGTATGTTTGGAGAAGAAGGTTTACAGCATCAAAGAATTTGCATTCCATCGCCAAGACCGATCATAAAAGAAGCCTTTGAAAGAATCGCCAGGGAATTTGAGGATATCCGTTAGATTCATATCGAAGAAATGATCTTTGGTTTCGATGGTTTTGTTTTACATGGGAACGAAAGGGGCTTTTAAACTGCAGGCCAATCCAATGAAGAATGGATTGGCCTGCAGTTTTTTTTGCACCGCTTCGCGGCAAACTACGACGCGGCTTCGGCAGAATAGCACAGGTAAATAATGGTTATCTTATTTGAAGACATTACGCCGCAGGAGTAGATAACCTATGCCGCACCGGAGGTTCCAATCAGCTAACATAAGAGCACGTTATTCCAAAGGGGGAATATCTGTATTTGGGATTAATTCGGTATATCCCCGCACGCCTTGGATTGCAGCTTGGTGGTCCGCTGCTTTCCCAGGATTTGGGCATATGTTTATAGGGAAGTACCTGCATGGCTTCGTATTGATCATCTGGGAACTTGTCGTAAACAGCCAGTCCAATCTAAACATGGGGATTGCCTTATCCTTTCTTGGCAGGTTCGGGGAAGCAATGGCGCAATTGAACCAAGAATGGGCTCTGCTTTATGTGGCCGTATATGTATACAGCATCTGGGACAGTTACCGTTGTGCGGTTGAGATCAGTAAAAGTCACGTACTGGCTGAAGTGGAAGATGCCCCTGTCACACCATCTGATGTGAGCTTTTTTGATATTGTCATCCTCGACAAGAAAAAGCCATGGGTGGGAATGGCATGGTCTGTTTTTACTCCCGGATTGGGGCAATTATATGGCGGCAGTACAATCGTCGGCACATTTGTTTTGGCTTTTTGGATATACGTCTTGCTATAAGGCCGAGGCCGTCCGCACCTTTCTCTATTCGTTCCTTGGGGAGTTTAATAGTGCGGCTGCAATTGTAGACTGGCAGTGGTTTCTTTTTTTACCTTCAATGTACGCTTTTGCAATTTATCAGGCCTATACATCGGTAAATGAAAACAATATTTTATATGATATTGAGCAAATACGTTATCTTAGAGTGAGGGCTGCAAACTTGGCACATCAGAATACAATCGAAAATGATACCGTACAAAATCATTGCCACATTTGATCATTCTCCCTTTGTGGAAATGGTGATCCATGATATAGAGAAGCTGGGCGTCCCGCAGCGGAATATCGTTGCATTGCCACTGGAAAACCTTGAATCTCAAACACGTATTATTGATTCTATTCATCGGGTTGATGGCAGAAGTATTCTGGACGGAGCTATGATGAGCTCTACGATTTTTGCGGTCTTGGGAGCCATATACGGATTCGTATTGTACTGGGGACCGATCATTTGGGGATTGCTTGGTTTAGTCGGCGGGTTCGTGTTGGGTTTGATTATCGAATTAGCGCTGAATAAATCGAAAATCAAAGTTTTTTCGAACCGAAAGAGTGAGGTGATCATAGAGGTAACCTGTCATGCCGCTCTGCAAAACCAGCTCATTCAAGTCCTTAAATCACGGAGGGCAACAGGATTCGTCATGATGCCTCCGCGATGACTTTCGAATACATCATTGTGGTTACGCAGGTAGGTAAATGCACATTTTTGGCGTACAAGTTGATAGGCGGGTGACTACGGAATAGGATGTGGTGAGATCAATTCGTAAAGGGGATTACTTCATGTATCCAAATCAATTTCCTTGGAATTACCATCATCCATCAACTCAGGAAGCGTATCATAACGGAGATTCAGTTCAATCGCAATATGGGGATAATGCCGAAGGGGCATGGTATGGGCAGGCTTCAGGATTGCCTCGCTATCCAATTCCGTTTCCTCAGCCGGGGCAAGGAACAGGACAGTTCCCTGGAGCACCGGGTCAATTCCCGGGTCAAATTCCAGGAGCTCAGGGCCCTGGCACCGGCGCGACCCTTGCTCCCCCGCCGTCCTATACTCCCGCACAAACACAGCAGGCAACGTTTGCTGTTGATCCCGGAAGCATCGCCGGATGTTTGTTCCGATACACGTATGTATGGTTAAGAAACTTTGAACAATTCTGGTTTTATCCGGTCTTCGTTGGCCGCAACTCTGTTGCCGGATTTCGTTGGAACGGCTTTCGTTGGAACTATTTCGGAATGAGTCTAAGACAAATCAACTCTTTTACTTGTTTCTAATTTGCGGACTCAAAGGAGGTTCTCTGAGAGCTGACGGGCTTGGAGAACCTCCTTTTTTATTCGCTGTTTAGATGGTTTTCAAATGATCAAGCTATTTCAGGCAGTGGAACTTCTTTACTCGGATGGTTCTAAGATACGAACCTTCATTTCCACTAAGAATTCTTCTTGTTTTCGCGGTGAATAATGAATTGGACTGAAGAATTCGTAAATATCACTAAGCACGGTGAACTGGTGGTTGTCGATGTACTTGAAAAGCTTCTGCAAACGATCGAAATAGTGCTCAACCGAGAAAATAAATGAAATGCATGCGTACGTGCCTGACGGAATGGTGATCACTTCGAGATCGGGGGTCATCGTTGAAATTTGTTTATCCGATAAAACCGGTGTAAAGATGTGGCGGTATGTGATTTCATCCACGTTGCCGTATGCTGCAAACGGAAACGTCGCACCGTAGCTCATGTGAATAAAGCCTAGAGATAGCTCCATATACTGTATTAGTTTGCTGTAAGAGGCATTCAACAAAGTGAGGGGAGTCATTCCCTCCGCATCGGCTCTTATAATCCGCATCTCTTCATCGTTCGAAATATACACTTCCCCGTTTACATCGTCTTCTAACTGCTTCATCATCCGCCGCTTTACAATAGAGATGGTCTGTTCAATGTCTAATAAAAACTCGATTTGCTCCCGAACTTTGTTTTCCTGCTCGGTTAAAAATGCAATTAATTCATCTCTGTTAAGCTCTTGAGCTTTTTTAATTTCTTCAAGGGGGGTGCCGATATATCTTAAAGATTTGATTAAGTCCAGATGATATAACTGTGAATCATGGTAATAGCGATAGTTGGTCTCGGGATCGACATAAGCCGGCTTAAATAGACCCATTTGATCGTAATAGCGCAGCGCTTTAATGGAGATATTAGCCAGCTTCGCCACTTCACCGATTGAAAATAAAGCTTCCTTCATGCAACCACTTCCCTACGCAAATAAATCGAATGGTTACTGGAATGTATCCTGCTGAACGTGAATCGTTCGTTGTGCAGGCATTTTCCAGGCAAGCGTAAAGCCGATTCCTACAGCTAACAAGACCGTAGCAAAATAGAACGGATAGTTCAAATCGATATCAAATAAGATTCCGCCCACGATCGGCCCCAATACATTTCCAATACTTGTAAACATGGAATTCATTCCCCCGATAAACCCTTGTTCATTTCCTGCAATTTTTGTTAAGTAGGATGTCACAGCGGGACGCATCAAATCAAAGCCGATAAACACCGTCATCGTGACTAGTAAAATGGAAAAGTAAGAGTTGACGAGCGTCAGAATGAATACCAGCGATGTTGAAGCGATCAAGCTGTAACGGATGAGCCGAATTTCTCCAAGCCGCTTCGTTAATCCGTCGAACAGCGTCACTTGAACGATGGCGCCGACGATAGCGCCTCCTGTAATGATGACGGCAATGTCTACCGGCGTAAATCCGAATTTATGATCGACGAACAAGGCAAATAACGATTCGAATGCGGCTAACCCAAACGCAGAAATAAGAATGATCATAAAGGCTATAAAATAGAGGGGGGAGAAAATCCGACGAATTCCCCTCGTGTTCCCGTCTGTGCCCGTATGCTCTGGGTTCCGATTTGGTTCCCGAAGCGTGAGCAAGGACAAGATGACAGCAAATCCTGCCAGCGCACTAGCAAAGAAGAAGGGCAGCCGTGAATGGAATTCGGCTAAAAAGCCGCCAAGCCCCGGACCGACGATGAACCCTGTCGAAATGGCTGCGGACATATATCCAAGCGCCTTAGGTCTCGTCTGGATCGTCGTAATATCGGCAATAAAGGCATTTACGGCGGGCATGATAAAGGCCGCACTGACTCCGCCCAGCATACGGGATACAAATAAGGTTTCAACGCTTGTGCCCAAACCGAATAATAATTCCGAAATACTGAAAAAAAGCAGGCCAAGCACAATCATGATCTTGCGCCCGAATCGATCCGCCCATCGGCCGGCAATCGGTGAGACGAGCAGCTGCGTGACGGCGAAAGAAGCGACCATATATCCGACAACGGTACCCGAGATATGCAATTCATTCATAATCGTCGGAGTGACCGGAATGACAAGGCCAATACCGAGAAAAGCAATAAAGAGATTCATTAATAGTATACCCAATGCAACATTCTGCTTTTGCATGTGACTTCCTCCTCATGAAGCGTTACCTTCTAATATAAAGTCTCCCATTAGGGGAGAGTCAATAGAAATGTGAAGCGAAAAGATGCATGCTATCGTTTCTTCCAAATGATTGAAATTTTCAATTTTTTCTGTTAAAGTGTAGTCAATTGAATAGGTTTATTGTTTTGCAGGGGGACTCTTCGGAGTTGAGAAGGTTAAAACCTGACCCTTTGAACCTGTTAGTTAACACTAGCGTAGGGAGCAAAAGTACATGAATCTGTGATGGTGTGTGCAAAGCTCTTCTCGGTTAGGGAAGAGCTTTTTTATGTTCAAACGCACACACCTTATGTCAGCCATCGATTCATGAGGCGCCCTTTTATCACGCAGTGCGAACTTCTCGCTGCAATCGATAAAAGGGCTATTTCTTTCCTTGCGCCCATCAAATCATGGGAGGCTGTGCAGTATGACTTTTTGTGAGGAAGTTAGAAAAGAGACCGATTTGTACTGGAAAGCAAGCATCGATCATCCTTTCGTCAAGGGGATCGCGGACGGTACACTGCCGCTGGAAAAGTTTCGTTTTTACATGATGCAGGATGCGTTTTATTTGAAGCATTATGCCAAAGTATTAGCAATGGCGGCAGCCAAAGCGGAGTCGCAGGAGGATCTTATTTATTTCTTAAATACGGCCAAATATATTACCGAAGCGGAGCTAGAGCTGCACCGTTCCGTCTTCCAAGAGTTAAACGTGACAGAACAAGAATTCGAAGGGTTTGAGGCGGCGCCGGCGTCTTACAACTATGTCAGCCATATGTACAGCGCTATACACAATGGGGATGTTAGCGAAGCCTTCGCAGCGATATTGCCGTGTCCATGGCTCTATTTAGAAGTCGGTCAATATTACAAGAATGCTCGACCGGGTGTTTCGCTGTACGAGGATTGGATTCAGCTGTACAGCAGCAGAGAGTACGAGGCTTCCGTACTCGTTCAGATCGATATGATGAACCGGTTCGCCGATCCATCGATGGCATCCAAAAGAACGGTGTTGAAGCAGCATTTCAAGAAGAGCTGCTATTACGAATGGAAGTTCTGGGAGATGGCCTGGACGTTAGAAGACTGGGGAAAAGAGGTGGAAGTTTATGATTTTGCAGCAAATTCGTAAGCAAAATCCACTGATTCACTGTATTACCAATTATGTGGTAGCCAACTTCCAAGCCAATGGATTATTAGCGATTGGGGCTTCTCCGGTAATGGCCGACGGTGAAGATGAAGTGGAGAGCATGGTTCAGCTTGCGTCCGCTTTATCGATCAACATCGGAACACTTAACAGCAACACATTCGCCGCGATGATGAAAGCGGGTGTACGTGCGGGCGAGCTTAATATTCCAGTTGTACTGGACCCTGTAGGTGCAGGAGCAACGGATTACCGTAAGGAAACGGTATTCGCGTTACTGGATAAAGTGAAATTTACGGTGGTCCGCTGCAATATTGGAGAGCTGGCCGCAATTGCTAAGGAGGACTGGCAGCAAAAGGGCGTGGACAGCGGGGACGGTTCACTGGATGTGCCATCTGCCGCTAAGCAGGCCGCTCGCCAATACAACTGCATCTTCATCGTGACGGGGGAACAAGATTTTATTACGGATGGAACAGAGGAGCGCTGGATTCGTGGCGGCCACAAGCAGATGACCGAAGTAACAGGAACCGGCTGTCTGCTCAGTGCAATGTGTGCGGCAGTGATTGCTTTGGGCGGCAATCATTTCGAGAACTTGTCGGCATTGTTATCCTGCTATAAGCAAATCGCGGAAGCAGCTTACCTCAGAGCTTCTGGACTCGGCGCATTCCAGTCTGCTGTCTTGGATGAGCTGCATGCACGCTCGCAGGGAGAGATGTTCTGATGGAAGTCGTGATGACGATTGCGGGCTCGGACAGCGGCGGTGGAGCGGGCATTCAAGCTGATCTGAAAACCTTCCAAGAACTAGGCGTCTTCGGAACGTCGGTGATTACCGCCCTCACCGCACAGAACACGCTGGGGGTAAGCGGGATATTCCCAGCGAGTCCCGAGTTTGTACGCCAGCAATTAGAAACGGTATTAGAGGATTTGCCGGTTCGGGCGGTCAAGACAGGCATGCTGTTCTCGGCGGAAATTATTCGGGCCGTTGCGAACGTATTACAGGCTCAATCTATTCAGCTCGTCGTCGATCCTGTCATGATTGCCAAAGGCGGTGCCAGTCTGCTCCAAGAGGATGCCGTGAAGGCGCTGAAGGATGACCTGCTGCCGCTTGCAGCTGTTATTACGCCTAATCTGCCCGAAGCTGAAGTCCTTAGTGGGATGAGGATTCAGACGGCGGAACATATCGAGGAAGCAGCTCGCAGGATTCTCTCACTCGGTACAGCATGCTTGGTGATGAAAGGTGGACATTGGAGCGATTCACACATTGCCGCAGATCGGGTGTATTTCGCCGATGGCCGTTCATTCATGATGCAGAGCCGCCGGATTCAGACTCGTCACACGCATGGTACGGGATGTACGTTCTCGGCAGCATTGACAGCATGCTTGGGGCAGGGAATAGATACGAAGAAATCGATCATCACCGCGAAAAAATACGTACAGCTGGCGATTGAGCACAGCCTGGAGCTGGGGCATGGCCACGGTCCGACGAATCACTTTGCTTATCGCCGCTATCATGGGGAGAGCGAGGTGACAGTCATTGAAGCGTGAACAGCTGCGAGTTTATTTCATTATGGGCTCTACCCATGTCAAGCTTCGAGAACCGCTTTCAATCTTGGAGCAGGCGCTTGATGCGGGAATCACGATGTTTCAATTCAGGGAAAAGGGAAGCGGTGCGCTGAAGGGGCAAGCATACGAAAGCTTCGCGCGGGAGTGTCAGCAGCGGTGCCGTTCATACGGCGTGCCTTTTATCGTCAATGACGATATCGATCTCGCATTGAAATTAGATGCGGACGGCGTTCATGTGGGGCAGGAGGATGCTGCTTTACCGGAGGTTCGCCAAAAGATGGGCAGCGATAAGATTGTGGGCGTTTCCGTTCACTCGATGCATGAGCTGGAAGAAGCGATCTCATACCAGGCGGATTACGTAGGCATTGGTCCGATCTTTGCAACGAAATCCAAGGATGATGCGAAGAAGCCGGCCGGAACCGTATTTTTGCGTCAAGCTGCGGAGAGGGCGCCGGATCTGCCCATCGTGGCGATAGGCGGAATTACAGAACACAATTTTCAGGAACCGCTCGAAGCGGGGGCAGATGGCGTGGCGGTCATCTCGGCCATTTGCGAAAGCGGGGACGTCGCAGAAACCGTGCGTAGGTTTAAGAGATGATGCTCCCTATGTATTTTGACTTTGGGGCACCTGAAACGATAATATGATACCTGAGACCATACATAAGAGTAGAAGGAGTGATTGCTTTATGGCACAGTCGTTAAAAGGAAAAATTGCTTTTGTAACGGGTGCGGGAAAAGGGATTGGCAAAGCCACAGCGATCGCATTGGCTCAGGAAGGTGTTCATGTGGGGCTGCTCGCTCGGACTGAATCGGATTTAATCCAAGTGGCCCAAGAAGTGGCAGAGCATGGCGTGAAAGCCGCTTATGCGACGGCGGATGTCGCCTCCATGGAACAGGTCGATCTTGCTGTGCAGCAGCTGACGAAGGAGCTGGGACCAGCCGATATTCTGATCAACAACGCGGGCACCGGCAAATTCGGCAAGTTCTTAGAGCTGACGCCGGAACAATGGAAAAGCATGATTGACATCAATTTGATGGGTGTCTATTATGTAACCCGTGCCGTTTTGCCGCAGTTGATTGAGAAAAACGGCGGGGATATCATTAACATCTCCTCGACCGCTGGGCAAAAAGGAGCTCCTGCAACGAGCGCCTACAGCGCCTCTAAATTTGGTTTGTTGGGATTGACGGAATCGTTAGCTCTTGAAGTACGCAAGCATAACATTCGTGTCACTGCACTCACACCGAGTACCGTGGCAACGGAATTGGCTTATAAAGAAAACTTGACCGACGGTAATCCGGAAAAGGTTATGCAGCCGGAGGATTTAGCGGAATTTATCGTCTCTCAATTGAAGCTGCATCCTCGTGTATTCATCAAATCGGCCGGACTGTGGTCGACGAATCCGTAAATCGATGAAAATGTAAAACGCAGCTCGCACGAATGTGCGTAAGCTGCGTTTTTTTTTACATCCTATTGGATTATTGTGCGGCGCCGAATTGAATCCACGCTTTTTGAATTTCGTCGATCGCTTCATCTTTGGTTTTGCTTTCACCGATATAAGCCTGCATCAGTTCGCCGAACTTTTGATGGAACGTATCCAAAGAATAGTTGATGGACAGCTCGCCCGATTTTTCAGTTTCCAGTGTCTCAACCATTTGCTTCGGCATATCCAGCTCAGGAAGCGGCGCACCTTCGATTGGAGGAATCACCTTCGCTACGGAAGAGAACCACTGTTGACCGTATTCCGAAGTGTACAGCCAGTTGAAGAATTCAAGCGTTTCCTCAAGCACTGGGGAGTCTTTGTAAATCCGCAGCGCTTGGTCGGCACCCGTTACAAGCAGTGCTTGATCCGCTTTATCGCTTACAGGATAGCCCATAATGCCGATTTGCATATCCGGCGTAATTTTCTTAATCGCCTCTTCATCCCATGCGCCTTTACCTGTCATGAATGCAGCCTCACCGGTTGCGAAATCACTGATTTGCGCATTGCTGTCGCGCTCTAACGGCTTGTTGGTTCCGTGTTCGATCGTCAGGTCGATGAATTTGAAGAAATTATCGTACAGCACCGGATGATCCTTAAATGTAGTTTCACCTGCGATAAATTGGTTTACAAGCTCCTTCGTTTCGATCCCTGCATCTTCTGCAGCAGCATTCAGGAAGTTCTGGAAGATGTGCTTCCATACCCACCATTCTTTATACGCATTGGCAAACGGTGTAATGCCTTTCGCTTCCAGCTTCTCAATCGCAGCTTCAAGTTCAGCCATTGTTTTTGGTACTTCTGTAATGCCTGCTTCATTCAACAGATCTTTGTTGTAGATCATGCTCATCAAATTGCCCTTGATCGGCAAGCCGAGCACCCGTCCGTCGGAAGAGGTCATGTCTGTCTTGATCGCATCGGTCATCACACCTGCAAGCGGTTCATTCGTCAAATCTGCGCTGTATTCCGCGAACGTGTCAATATCTCCGCCTGCAGCCGATTGAAATACGTCCGGTACACTGCCGGATGCAATTTTGGATTTCAAAATCGTATTGTAGTCAGCCTGCATAATTTCGAGGTTGATGGTTACGTTAGGCTTTATCTTTTTATATTCTTCGATAAAAGCATTGTAAGCATCTGTATATTCCGGAGAAGCCGTGAACATATTAATGGTTACTTTCTCGCCGGAACCGCTTTCAGTTCCTTCAGTACTAGAATTATTGTTGTTGTTTGATCCACAAGCCGCCAGCATGCCGACGATGAGAATGCAGCAAAGCGAAAGCAGAAGTTTCTTTTTAAACATTTTGTCAGTCCCCCAGTCTTTATGTGTGTTATTTCTTTTCTTGATGCTAATTCTAATCAAACGGAGCACCGATAAAAATGCATTTAAGTGAAGAGTTTAGGGTAAAAAAGTGATTTTACCCCACTTTAGTTCACTGTATTCCCATCCTTTTGAAGTGCATGCCGGTATTCGGAGGGAGACATCGCAAAATAATTGCGGAACGCTTTGCTGAAATAGTTTTTGTCCTTGTATCCGAGAAGCTCCGAAATATCCTGGATTTTTAGATCGGGATTGGACAGAAGCTCTCTCGCTTTGTCCATTCTTACCTTGAGCACATATTCATAAATGCCGTACCCGTATTCGGATTTGAATAATTTCATCAAATACTCGCGGCTTAAGAAATATTTGTCCGAGAACATCGATATTTTAATATCTTCGAAATAATGATTGTCGATATACTCCTTGATCTGCTCGATTCGAAATGGATAGCTGGCATTGTTGGCGGAACGTACGCATTGCACGTAATAGTCCAGCACATCCTGCAGCAGCTGACCAAACTGTTCGAAAGAAGCATAGTCCGAACTGATCTGCATGAAGAGAAGCGGGTTCTGGCCGCCAACAGGCAGCTTCTCTGACTCCACTCCCAGCTCTAAGCAAATATCATTCAGCATGATAACGAACTTGGACAAAATTCTTTCGGCTTCGCCGATCGTTAATTGGCCTCCGGCATGCCAGCTCTTCAATTGTTCATCGATGACGGATGCCGCCAATGCGGAATTGCCCGCTTCCATGGCTCCGCGCAGCTTCTGTATTGTACTCGCGATGGACAGCAGCAGTTTTTCATGATGCAAATGTCTCTGCTGCGGTGATTCTGGCTTTGCGGGCAGTACTGTACTGTTATCATGCTTTAAACGGAGCAAGTTGGCGCTTAGAACAGATCGGCAGGCTGTATCGTAGGAATCCGCCAGCCCGTCCAAGGCAGGGGCTTGGAAGCCTAATCCTGCTACGGCTGTTAGACCGAACAGCGAATGCAAAGTTTGCACCGACTTGTTCACGCCATGATAGGCGTAATACATAACGTCCTGCTCGAGACCGCCGGTAACCGTAAGCACAATGATCAGTTCATGTTCCCGTTTCGGATTGACGAAGCTGAATGCAGTGAAGCTCCCGCCTGATGTTTCGCTTAGTACATTGGTTGCGGAAAAGCGCAGAAGCTCCGAGTCCCCGTTAAACCGTTTTTTCTTCACCTGCTCCATATTCATGAGCCGAACTACGCAGGCCAAATAACGAACACTGGAATGGTCCGCGCCGATCAAGGAGAGGACGGCTTCATTCGTATGCTTCGCTTGGGATCGGTCAATATAGGACCAATACACTTTTTCCTTCAGCTTTGGGAGGGACAAGTTTAACGCGATATTGCGGTTGATGAACTCATGCTCCTCCTGATGCTTGGCCCCTAGAAGATCGGTCGCTTTCCTCAAAGCATTGTTCAATTCTTGACGGTTGATCGGTTTGAGCAAATAATCGACGACCTTGGAACGGATCGCCTGCCGAGTATATTCGAAGTCATTATAGCCGCTGATCACGATGGTGAGCAGTTCCGGATTCGTCTGCTCAATCTGCTGCAGGAATTCAAGCCCGCTCATTTCCGGCATTTTCATATCGATGAGAGCGATGTCGATCGAATGGCGCTCCAGCAGCTCCAGAGCTTCTCTGCCATGTTTGGCTTCAAATATTTCGGTGATCCCTGCAGATGCCCAATCCCCAAGAATCCGAATGGCTTCTCGGACCGGTTCCTCGTCATCAATCATTAACAGCTTGTACATTTCCAGTTCCCCCCATAGGTATGATCATGGTTACATCTGTGCTGCCGCTGTCCGAACGAATGGTTAATCCGGCAGCCTCCCCATACCGGAGCTTTAGCCTGGCATTCAGATTGACAAGCCCAATGCCGCCATGGCCGTCACGTTCATCCCACTCATGATGGAAGGATCGAATGACCTCTTCCAGCTGCTCGGCGGTGAACCCTTTTCCGTTGTCCCGTACAGTGATGAGCGCGTGCTGTTCGTTCCTCTCGGACAAGATGAGGATTTCGACCTCTTCGGATACTCGCTCCAGTCCATGCTTGATCGAATTCTCGACCAAGGTCTGTATGGACAGCTTTGGAATAGACAGCTCGAGCAGCGACGGGTCCCAATCATATTGTACATTCAGTCTGCTGCCGAATCTTGCTTTTTGAATCGATAGGTAGCGTTCAATATGCTGCAGCTCGTCTCTGGCGAGCACCATTTCCTTGCCGCTGATGCAGTAGCGAAGCGTCAGAGCCAGTGCATCCACCATGTCTGCGATATCGAGATTGTTGTGCTTCAGCGCTTTGGTCGAGATGGCTTGAAGCGCATTATATAGAAAATGCGGATTGATTTCGGATTCCAGTGCTTTCAGCATCGCATTCTTTTGCGCCAGCTTCAGCTTGTACCGTTCATTGATCCATTGATTCGTCCGTTCTACCATTTGATTGAAATGGCGCGACAGCAGCGTCACCTCGTCTCGGCCTTTCACAGCCGCCCTTGTATCAAAATCGCCTTTGCTAAAACGGTTCATCTGCTGGGATAGATGAATGAGCGGCTTCGTAATGGCACGGGTTAGCAGACTGACGAGTACAACGCCGACGACAAGAAATATCGCACCGATCACAAGGCTGAAATTCCGCGTCTGTCTTGCAGATTCATAGATTTGATCATAAGGCACCGGCTTGACCAGCTTCCAGCCCTCCTGCTGACCGCTGTCATGTATGATCAAATAACGCTGTGCGCCGTTGTTCCAGGTCAAGCGCCCGCTTTCGGCGTTTTGCAGCTCCTCCCAAATGCCTTCGCGGTTTAACTCATTGTAAAATGTCATATCGTCCGCGTAGAACGGCATCTGCCGCGGACTGAGAAACAAGAGATGCTGGCCGTCCTGGAAAGGGACATCCTTCACGATTTCATCGATGACACTGGAGTTGAAATAAAGGGATAGCACAGCCTGCGGCTCTCGGGTCACGATGGAGCGGTATACTCGATGATAGGCCATGAAGCTCTGCCCGACTTGGACAGGATATCCAACTTCCGCGTCAGGCACGATCAGTGACTGGTAGGATCGGTTATGGGAGCTGTCCATCGCTTCTTTATACCATGACAAGTGTTCGATGTCGGCTTCTGCGCCCTTCCGTACGATAATATCGTTATTTTCCTTCGTTAAATAATAGTACCCCCTCGTTCCCGTCATATACATCACAATGGCTTCGATATCGTCTCTAGAGAAAAACAGATTGCGCAGAAAATCCTCCAAATACATTCGAGAAGCGTAATCGCTGGATTCATGCATGATAGAATAAGTCAGTTCATCATACTCGGTTTGCGGAAGCGACAGTGATTCCATTCTGGATAAGTAATCTTCCATATTTTTGTTTACCAGCATTAAATTGTTGGAAGTGCTTTCAATAATGTGCTTGCTCGATTCCTGCTGCAGCATCATGTATGAAATCATCGTCAGGGAGACGACAACCAAAATGATAATGGATGAGAACAGCAGAATAAGCTTGTTCGCTAATCCTCCGGACACACGCTCGAAAAGGGCGGAGAGCGCTCTGCGTATACGTTGGAACATGTCGTTTACCTGCTTTCTGGCGGGTGAGTCCACGATTTTACCCTTAACTGATTGGTTAAATCCATTTTTATGACCTAAGGCCTTTTATATAATCACTCTATAGTTTAATTAAATTCGACATAGACGACAAGAAAAAGGGGTGCAGGGAAAAGATGTTAAAAGGACTAGGCAAAAAAGGGAGAGGCAAGCTCGAGTTCGCCTTGTTTACGCTGCCGGTGCTGATCTGTATTGCGATCGCTTTCTACATTCCTTTCGGAATGACCGCCCGCTACTCTCTGACCGAGTGGAACGGGATATCGTCAGAACCGAAATTCATAGGTCTCGACAATTTCAAACAAATTTTTACAGGGGACGCCAACTTCATGGACGCGTCATGGTTCACGATTAAGTATTCGGTGCTGTACATCATTATTGTGAACGTTTTGGCGATTTTGCTGGCGGTGATCCTCAGCATGAAGCTGAGAACGTCCTCGTGGCTGAGAGCAGCCTTTTTCGTGCCGTATATCCTCAGCTTGGTTATCGTGGGCTTTATTTGGAAGTTTATCTTTATGCAGGGCTTTGAATCGCTGTATGAAAGCACGGGCTGGGAAATTTTTAATTGGAGCTGGCTGGGAGAACCGGGGCTTGCCTTCATTTCTATCTTAGCTGTTTCCATATGGCAGTCGATCGGGTTTTATATGGTGATCTATATTGCGGGTCTGCAGTCTATACCCGATGATCTGATGGAGGCTGCTACCGTAGACGGCGCTTCGAGATTCCGCCGCTTCTTCAGCATTACGCTGCCGCTGCTCGCTCCGTCGATTACGATTTCCGTCTTCATGGCGCTGACCAATTCGATCAAAGTGTTCGATGTCATCTTGTCCTTAACCGGAGGGGGACCTGGTGGAACGACGTACAGTGTCGCTTATGACATTTATCGAGACACGTTCCAGAACAATTTGTACGGTTATGGAACGGCCAAAGCGCTGATTCTGTTTGTTGCTGTATTAATCATTACCATTATTCAGCTGGCTATCTTTAAACGCAGGGAGGTCGAAGCCTAATGAAAACTGCATCGAAATGTTCTCGAATTCATTGGTCCAAGCTGCTGCTTGAGATTGTTATGGTATTGTTGTCGCTGCTGTTTCTGTATCCGTTGTTTCTAGCGGTCAACAACTCGCTGAAAAGCTTCGGCGAAGTGATGAGGGACGTCATCACACTGCCAAAAGAGCTTGTCTTCGATAACTACTCCTATGTGTGGTCGTTTATTGATTATCCGAAGCTGTTTATGAACAATATTGTCATCACGGGTCTTGGACTCATCGGAATCGTATTCGTTTCCTCTATCGCGGCTTATAAGCTGGCCAGGACCAAATCGACTGCAAGTAAAATCATCTATTTCTTATGTATTATGCCGATGCTCATTCCGTTTCAATCGATCATGCTGACGGTGCTGCAGTTTGCTAAAGACTTGAATTTGTCAGAAAGCACCTGGGGTCTCGGACTTCTGTATTGGGGATTCGGCGCACCGCTTGCCGTATTTATCTACCACGGCTTTGTTAAAGGGATTCCGAAGGAGATTGACGAGAGCGCATCGATCGATGGTGCTTCCGGTTTCCGCTTGTTCTTCTGGGTGATTTTCCCGCTGCTTAAATCGGTCACAGCAACCATTATTATCATTGATGTGATGTGGATCTGGAACGATTTCCTGCTGCCGCTGCTCATGGTGAATGGCTCGCCGGATACGAAGACGCTGACATTAGCCGCATATACCTTTGTTGGGCAGTATACGTCCGACTGGCAGTATGCGATGACAGCGATGGTCATGGCGGTGCTGCCTTCGATTGTGGCGTTTATCTTCCTGCAAAAATATATCGTGAAGGGCGTCGTCGCAGGTGCGGTAAAAGGATAAACCCATTTGTGAATTTGGGCAGGAAAAAGAATTGACAATTGCTTCCGTGTATATTAAGATACATTTCAAATCACTCTAATTGCATGATAACGAAACGCGAAGAACGGGAGCAGTAGGAAAGGCGCACATCTCAGAGAGCTGCGGCTTGGTGCAACGCAGCATGTGGTCTTTGTGAATCTCGCCCGGGAGCGGCGGCATGGAAGAGCAGTACATGCTGACGGGATGGACTCCGTGATCAGGTCTTGCGAAGGATGCAGTCATGAATGCATTCTTTGGCTTAAGGGGGCTGTAAATCAGCCAACCAGAGTGGTACCGCGGTAGGTATAGCAGCCTGTCGTCTCTGATATTTCAGAGATGGCAGGCTTTTTAGTTTTTGGACCCCATCAAAGTATTCGGAGTAATCTTATGCAGCTGAGATTCACCTTGATGGGATGATGAACGCATGATTCCGGAGCATGTGTTCATATGAAAGGCTTCAAGTACGAATAAGTCAGTGTAAAATTACGATCTCAAACACATATAGAGCTAAGCGAAGAACGGGAGCAGTAGGGAATTCCTTCACCTGACAGAGAGCCGCAGCATCGGTGAAATGCGGCGGGAAGGAACCTGAACTCGCCCGGGAGCAGTGGAAGGGAACGCAGCAATTTGTACCTTTCACCGATTGGCCCCCGATAAAGGGCTGATGGCCGTGAGGAAGTGAAGTGGATCGGTCATGCACGAGGTGGGTTTGTTCAGTATGGGCAAGCCAAGTAGAGTGGTACCGCGATAGGTGAGCCTGTCGTCTCTATACAAATAGAGGCGGCAGGTTTTTTGGTTTGCTGCGGGCGCTAAAAATAATGATAAGAGGAGTGCTGGTTATGAATAAAAGGCATATTCAAATATTCGATACGACGTTAAGGGACGGGGAGCAGGCACCGGGCGCTTCGATTACGCCGGAGCAGAAGATCGTGCTGGCCAGGCAATTAGGCCGTTTAGGAATTGATGTGATCGAGCCTGGATTTCCTGTATCCAGTCAAGGAGAATTCGAGGCGGTGCAGCAGATTTGCAGAGAGCTGCAGCATGTGGAGATTTGCGGGTTTGCCCGCGCTGTGAAAGGAGATATTGATCGGGCGGTTGAAGCAACGAAGGATGCAGCTAGACGCAGATTGCATATCTTTATCTCCTCTTCGGACATTCATCTGCAGTATCAGCTTCGCAAGACGCGCGACGAGGTGCTGGCGATGACTCGGGAGAAGATCGCTTATGCGAAGCAGTTCGTGGATGAGATTGAATTTTCACCGATGGATGCGACTCGCTCCGATGAAGCATTCTTAATGGAAATGCTGGAGACGGCTATCTCCGAAGGAGCGACGATCTTGAATATTCCGGATACGGTTGGCTATGCGCTGCCGGAAGAATTCGGGGCGTTTATTCGCAGGCTGCGTGAAGGGGTGCGTGGAGCGGACCGGGTCCGGTTCAGCGCACACTGTCATAACGATCTGGGACTGGCGGTAGCGAACAGCTTAGCAGCGATTCGCGCAGGAGCCGATCAAATCGAAGTGACGGTAGGCGGTATCGGTGAACGTGCAGGGAATTGTTCGCTGGAGGAACTCGTTATGGCCATTGAGACGAGGAAGGAAGCATTAGAAGCAGAAACGAGAATTGATGTTTCACAGCTGTATGACACTTCCCGCATGGTCAGCCGCATGATGCATTTTCCGATTGCTCACAATAAACCGATTGTGGGGCGCAACGCGTTCCAGCACGAAGCAGGAATCCATCAGGATGGGCTTCTGAAAAATCGCAATACGTACGAAATTATGGACCCCGAAGCGCTGGGTATTCCTAGAAACATGATCGTGCTTGGCAAGCATTCCGGCAGACATGCGATCAAGCATCGGATCGCAGAGCTGGGTATTCCGCTGGATGAAGGGCAGCTGAATGAAGTGTATGAACGGTTTAAAGAGACGGCGGATCGGCAGAAGACCGTTTCGGATACGGAACTGGCAGCCATCGCAGGTACGGTGGCCGACGTCGTTGTCGAACCGATTGTCATGAGGCAGTGGCATGTTCAGCGCGTAAATGATCAGCACAATGCCGCAAGAGTCACCTTATTTGATCAGGTGAAGAAGGAAGAGCAGCAGTATGAGATGGTTGCTGAAGGACCGGTTCATGCACTTGTGCAATGTATTCGGCAGGCGTACCCAGACGATATTGAATTCGAGGATTTGGAGATCTATTCGTTGTCTTCCGGTGAGGCCGCGAAGGGAGAGGCCATCGTGACCGTACGCCGAAACGGCAATAGGTACCGGGGTCAAGTGACCGATTACGATGTGCTTCAAGCAGTGGCTCACGCTTTTGTGTCCGCCTGCAATCAGGCGATTGTCAAATCATAACCATCAGACATAGATCATGCGGTCTCCTGTTTTGTTTAAAGATTAGAAGCAAAACTTTGGGATCATCATTTGATGAATATATTGCTTTAACGTGGAATAAAAGGTGTGGGTCATGCCGGAGGAGCGACTTTTTGTAGACGTGTTATAACCATAAATTTTAACGAAAAGAATACGGCTGCAAGGGAGTCCCGGAGGTATGACCCACACCCATCCTATGCGCATATGAACTCATTATCGAACCAAAGGATTAGGGATCGTGCCTGCGAAAGAAGGAATCTTGTCGAAGCCGAACCGCGTCTTTTGGAAGATTTATGGATACAAGCCTGCTTTCAGTCGGTTTTTGTCTATGTTAAAATATCCTTAGGTTGACAAGACGGAGATAGGGAACAGGAGGAGTGCAGGTGGAGATCAAAAAAGCGATCATCCCCGCCGCGGGACTGGGCACTCGGTTTTTACCGGCAACGAAGGCACAGCCGAAGGAGATGCTCCCGATCGTCGATAAGCCGACGATTCAATATATTATCGAAGAAGCGGTAGCGGCTGGCATTGAAGATATATTGATCGTCAGCGGTCGAGGAAAACGAGCGATCGAGGATCATTTTGACAAATCGTTCGAGCTGGAGGAAGTGCTGGAGCAGAAAGGGAAGCAGGAAGAATTGGAACAAATTCGGGCGATATCGGAAATGGCGAATATTCATTATATCCGTCAAAAAGAGCCGCTCGGTTTGGGGCATGCAATCTGGTGTGCACGTAAATTTATCGGTCAAGATTCCTTCGCGGTTCTTCTTGGAGATGATATTGTTCAGGCGGAGCAGCCTTGTATCGGGCAGTTAATCGAGGTGTATCAAAAAATACAGACAGCGCTTGTCGGAGTTCAGTTGGTGGCTCCTGCGGATGTTTCTAAATACGGTATTATTTCACCGAAGTCGATCGAAGCGGACGGTAAAACGATGCAAATTCAGCATTTGGTGGAGAAGCCGCCGGCAGATCAAGCTCCGTCCAATTATGCGATTTTGGGAAGGTATATTTTGACACCGGACATATTCGATATCCTTGAACATCAGTCGCCGGGAGCGGGGGGCGAAATCCAGCTGACCGATGCGATTAATGTTTTGAACGAAAAGCAACCCGTATATGCTTATTGTTTTGAGGGCAGCCGGTATGATGTCGGCAACAAATTCGGATTTATCCAAGCGACCGTCGACTTTGCCCTGCAGCGGGATGACTTGCGCGGCGATGTGCTGGATTACCTGCGTTCGATCGTTGCTGCGAATTCCTAGACCGGAAAGCACCTGCAGGCAGCGAAAAGGATAAACGAGTTGCAATATATCATGAGGATGAAAGGTTCGAACTATATATGAAGAAAATAACAGTGATCGGTACAGGCTATGTTGGACTCGTATCGGGAACAAGCTTTGCGGATATTGGAAATGAAGTGATCTGCTGTGATATCGATTCGAATAAAATTGAAAAGCTGAAGCAGGGATTCATCCCGATCTATGAGCCAGGCTTGGAAGAAGTAGTCAAGAAAAATACGCAGCTTGGCAGACTCTCCTTCACAACGGATATTCCCGGCGCGATTCGCAGCTCGGACATTATCTATATCGCGGTGGGAACGCCGATGTCTGTGACAGGCGCCGCCGATTTAAGGTTTGTCACGGAAGCGGCCAAAACGATCGGCCAGCATTTGAACGATTATAAGGTTGTCGTGAATAAAAGCACGGTGCCTGTAGGGACGGGCAAGCTTGTACAGCGAATGATTCAAAGCCACTTAAGCAATCCCCATGTGACTTTTGACGTCGTTTCTAATCCTGAGTTTCTTAGAGAAGGTTCGGCATTAAAGGACTGCATGAATATGGAACGGGCGGTCATCGGAGCGACGAGCGAGAAGGCCGCTTCGATTATTGCTGAACTCCACAAGCCGTTCAATACAGAGATTGTGATTACGACGCTCGAAAGTGCGGAAATGATCAAATACGCCTCGAATGCATTTTTGGCCACAAAAATCTCGTTCATTAACGCGGTAGCCAACATTTGTGAACGTGTTGGCGCCGATGTGACCGAGGTATCAAGAGGAATGGGACTGGACAGCCGGATTGGCTCGAGATTTTTGAATGCGGGCATCGGCTATGGCGGATCCTGTTTCCCAAAGGATACGCATGCGCTCGTACATATTGCAGAATCCGCGGGGTATGACTTCCATCTTATGAAATCCGTCATTCGGACCAATGACCAGCAGCGCCTGGTCGTTGTCGATAAGGTGAAGGAAGTGCTGGGCTCGCTTCGCGGCAGAACGATCGCCGTGCTAGGACTGGCCTTCAAGCCGAATACAGATGATATGCGGGATGCGCCGTCACTGCAAATTATTCCGGCACTGCTTAGAGAAGGGGCGAAAATTAAAGCGTATGATCCGATCGCCGCCAAAGAAGCCGTGGTGCATTTCGGAGATCAGATTGAATATGTGGAGGAACCGTACGACACGATTCTAAACGCAGATGCCGCCCTTATTTTGACGGAATGGGAACAAGTGGTTTCGATGGATCCTAAGCAAATGCGGAAGCTGATGAACATGCCGGTTGTCATTGACGGACGTAACATTTTTTCACCGAAAACGATGCAGGAGAATGGCTTCATCTATCATTCGATTGGAAGACCGCCTATTCATCCGGAAGCCTAGTATCATCGGCCCAAATAACCAAAAGCCTTCTTCGGACAACTCCCGAAGAAGGCTTTTTGCTACACTTAGGAATTTCACTGCAATCCCAAGCAGATGATTTAATTGTAGTCCTTGTGCGGATCGCTTCGCGAAGGGTTTCCCGCCCGATCCAGCTTCATTTCAAGGCTTTTATCCGTATTGAGAGCAATCCTTCTTGCGATTTCGTGTTCATACATTTTCTGCTTAATAAATGCAATCGTCGCGAATTTGCTGTGTTCGTCCGGATGCTCGTCGAAGTAGAGCTTCCCTTGAGAAGGATCCATGGTCTTAATTCGTTTGAAATTGACCAAATTTGTTTTGTCCGTGAGCTCAAATCCATAGGGGCCCAGGTGCTCTTCCCAGTCGGAGAGGGTGGAGATATGCCAATACCGATCATCTAGCGTGTGGTAGAGAATGTTGCGCTTTTCCAAACGAATGTAGATGACGTCTTCTAAATCGAGCATGAACAATTGTGTCGTGCCGTCTTCTAGTTCCTTTAGAACCGGAATGTGCATCATTTCCACTCCTATGCTTGCCTGTCATGATTACTATATTACATAAATCACGCCTCTCCAATCAAGTTCAGGAAGGTATCATCCCAACCCCTGTGCCAAGCACCTATTATGGTTTGTTCCTCATCTTCAAATTACTTAGCATTCACAGCGGCCATCGCGGTTTTCTCGTTCGAGGTGACAGGGAGCGTACTGCCCTTTTTCAAGTGTGCCAAGTAGAGGAACAAGCCAGTCATCGTAAAGCCGCCGACCAGATTGCCGAGCAGTACAGGAATTTGGTTCCAGAGCCACCAGTCGCCTACTGTGACATCTGCACCGAACATCATGCCTGCAGGAATGACGAACATGTTTACCACAGCATGCTCAAAGCCTTGTGCAAAGAACGCCATGATCGGAAGCCACATGGCTACGATTTTGCCCAGCGTTGACTGCGTGGTCATCGGCAATACCGCACCGAGTGTGACCATCCAGTTGCAGAGTATCGCCTTGATGAAGACAAGGAGGAGTCCGCTGGCGCCTAGCGCTGAATAGCTGAGTGTTTTTGATTCTGCTATCCCTGCGATCATGGTGGCTAAGACGCTGTCATCTACATGCCCCATATTCGTAGTGGTTGCATAGTACAGTACAGCGTAGAACAGGCAGCCGAGAACATGCCCCACAATGACCCAAAAGAAGTTGCTGATCATTTGAACTACTGTAGCTTTTTTCTCTAGGACGGCGAGTGGAATAAGTGCGAAGCTGCCGGTCACAAGTTCAAAGCCGAGTAAAATAATCATGACAAAGCCGACGGGGAATATGATAGCCCCTACAATGCCGAGCCCTGTTTGGGAAGTAGCCGTAAAGGCCAATGTGGTGGCGTATGCGAGAATGGCTCCTGCAATGAATCCTCTGAGCAGCATCTGCCAGATCGAGAGACTAGCTTTTGCAGCCCCGGTTTGTACCATATTTTCTACGACTTGAGTCGGTTTCACATAAGTCAAATGTCCTCACTCCTTTATTGAGCTGTTGATCCGCCCTGCGCATAATAATCAGCTAAAAGGTGCACCATGCTGCCCATCCGCTGTTCCTCTGGGGCAAGTATTCGCTGCACTCCCTGTGAACGGAGTGCTTCTGCCGTTACCTTGCCGACGGCCAGCGCAACGACAGGACCATGGAATGCATGAAGCAGCTGGTCCGCTTGGCCCGTTTCTTGGGCATATTGGAACAAAAATTTGACCTGAGGTGTGCTTGTAAAGGCAACGGCATCGATGCTGCCATTCAGCATTTCGGAAATAAGCAAAGATAAAGTTTCCTGTTCAGGAGGCACGTGCCGATAAGGAAGCAGCTCTTCATATGTCGCGCCCCTGCTGCTCAACCACTCGGTTAAATGCGGCAAAGAGTCGCCGTAGTTTTGGATGGCAATCCTGCATCCGCTGAGCTCGAAGTCTGCCATCGCGCGAATGATACCGCTTGTCGTTCCATCATCATCTCGGACGGTGGGCTCAATACCGAGCCTTTTCACTAGATTTACTGTTTTGTAGCCTCTGGCGGCAACTTTTAGTTGTTTCAGCTTTTCTAGGAAGGGCTCGAGCAGGCCTGCACTCTCCGCATGCTTGCACAGCAGATCGGTACCAATGCCCGTCGTTAATATGAGCCAGTCAAAGTCGCCTTTCATAAAATCGGCGATTTGCACACTGACATCGGAACCCTCTAAATAAACGGTACCCTGTGCCGGGCGAATGATGGGAATACCGCCCATTTTTTCGATCAGCTTGCTGAGCTGATCAGAACGGCGGGGGCCGGTGACGGCCACCCTTTTGCCTTCTAATCCGTGCATCTTCTAACCCCTCATCTCTCTGCTTGCTAAGATGCTTGATGATTTTTTATTTCTTCAATATGAATATAGATGTCGCCTGTAACAGAATCAACATCGGTAGGATACGTTAAGATACAGCCATCATCCGGAGCCTGCACCTTGCCGTCATCCATGTTTATTTTCCAGTCATGCAGCGGACAAAATACAAAATGTTCGCTCACAATCCCCTCTGACAGTTTACCGCCTTTATGCGGACAGCGGTTTTCGATGGCACGGATGCCACCGTTAGACAGCTTGAACAGGGCGATCTCCATATCGCCGACGCGTACGGTTCTGGAGCGTTTTCCTTGAATATCGTTAATGTTTCCAGCTAATACTCTCATCTTGCATGCCTCCTTAGGATTCAATTGTAACCGGCAAAGACTCAAACGATTTGCGAAGCTCTTCATTCCCTAGAATTTCTTTCCACGGATCCTTCGTTAAGCTGAGCGTATGCTCGATGCGGCTGACCAGTGCCTCGCGGTCTTCCTTGCGTTCCAGCGCTTTTTTCACGTTGTCTAGTCCGACGCGGTCCAGCCACTTGGATGTTCTTTCGTTATAATTCGCTGTTTCCCGGTAATATTGGAAGTAGGCGCCCGTCCACTCCAGCACTTCCTCCTGCGTTTTTACCTTCACGAGCAGATCCGCTGCTCTCACATGTGTACCGCCGTTACCGGCTACGTGAATTTCCCAGCCTCCGTCAATTGCCACAACGCCTAAATCTTTGATCGTAGCTTCGGCACAGTTCCGAGGGCATCCGGATACAGCCATTTTGATTTTCGCCGGTGTATTTAACCGTTCGAATTTCTTCTCCATTTCGATACCCATCTGGATGGAATCCTGCGTACCGAAGCGGCACCATGTGGAACCTACACACGTTTTTACCGTTCTCAGCGCTTTACCGTATGCGTAACCGGAAGGCATATCGAGGTCCTCCCATACCTTCGGCAGGTCTTCCTTCGTGATGCCGAATAAGTCGATGCGCTGTCCGCCCGTAATTTTCACCATTTCGACGTTGTATTTCACAGCGACATCGGCAATCCGTTTCAATTGCTCGGCCGTTGTCACACCGCCGTAAATTCTCGGAACGACGGAGTAGGTGCCGTCTTTTTGAATATTAGCGTGGTTTCGTTCATTGACGAAGCGGGATTCGGCTTCATCCTTGTGCTCATCCGGCCATACCATGCCCAAGTAGTAGTTCAGGGCAGGTCGGCATTTGCTGCAGCCTTCTATATTGGACCATTCCAGCACGTGCATAACCTCTTTGCTGGTCGTCAATTTCATCGTTTGAATCGCTTCTACGATTTGTTCCCGATTGAGTGTTGTACAGCCGCAAATTCCTTCAGCTGCGGTTTTGACGCCGTCAGCCCCTAAGGTATGGGTGAGAAGGCCTTCAACGAGATTTTTACAGCCGCCGCAGCTTCCAGAAGCTTTCGTGCATGCTTTCACCTCATTCACACTGCTTAATCCTTTTTCATGAATGGCAGAGATGATGGTCCCTTTCGTGACCCCGTTACATCCGCAGATGATCTCATCATCTGCCATCGATGCAACAATCTCCACATCGGACATGCCGCCTTTCGAGCTTCCTTCCCCGAGCAGCACTTCCTTTTCTTTGCCCGAAATGTCTTTGCCGCTGCGAACCATCGATAAAATTTGTGTGCTTTCACTCGTATCTCCGAAGAGAACACTGCCGATGATTTTACCGTCTTTAATAACAATTTTCTTATAAACGCCTGCGAAATCGTCCTGCACTCGAACGGAACGTGTATCGGATTGATCGGTAAATTGGCCGCAGGAGAATACATTGACACCTGACACCTTCAGCTTCGTCGACACGACAGAGCCGTGATAGCCGTCGGTCTCTACTCCAGCTAAACGTTTGGCCAGCACATAGCCCTGCTCATACAATGGAGCGACTAAGCCGTATGCAATGCCGTTATGCTCGGCACATTCTCCTAATGCATACACATTGGGGATGTTTGTTTCCAAGTAATCGTTAACGACGATTCCGCGGGAGATTTCCACGCCGGCTTTTTTTGCCAATTCAATATTCGGGCGAATGCCGACAGCCATCACAACCAGATCGGCGTCGACGACGGTGCCGTCCTTGAACTTCACACCGGTGACACGATTTTTTCCAAGAATCGAATCGGTGTTTTTCTCAAGTAAGAATTTCATCCCTTGGTTTTCCAACTCACGCTGCAGCATGATGGAAGCGGTTGGGTCCAGCTGTCTTTCCATTAAATAATTCTGTATATGAACGACAGATACATCCATGTTCAAATTAAGCAAGCCGCGTGCCGCTTCTAGTCCCAGAAGTCCGCCGCCGATGACAACGGCTTTTTTGTACATTTTAGATGTGACAATCATCGTTTCGCAGTCCTTAATGTCCCGGAAAGCGATAACTCCTTCCTTGTCAGCTCCTGGAAGCGGAAGCATGAAAGGAAGAGAACCGGTCGCGATAATGAGATCGTCATAAGCTGTGCTCATACCGCTGTCTGTGTGGACCATCTTACGGTTTGTATCGATCTGGCTGACGGTATGTCCTGCATGGAGTGTAATGTTGTTCTCTTTATACCAGTCCCAATCATTAATAATGATATCTTTCATTTCGGAATCTCCGGCTAGAACGGAAGAGAGCATAATTCGGTTATAGTTCGGATAAGGTTCGGAGCCAAATATCGTGATGTCATATTTGTTGGGAGCTAATTTCAGTAAGGATTCTATACAAGCAACTCCAGCCATCCCATTGCCGATGAGTACCAGTTTTTTCTTCATATATCCCACTCCTAATGTTAGTTTTATTGACATAAAACAGTGATTTCAAATGATATGTTGATTATAAGCAAAGAAGTCATAGATTACAACATAAAAATGTAATAAAACATAACATAAAATGGTTTTGGGGAGAGCGTAAAATATCTTGTGTAAATAGATAAATAGCAAAAAGGAAGACCTTTCTTGTAGAATTAAGTCACCACAACCAACTCACAAGAAAGAGGTCTTCCCTATGAATCATTTTACATCAGATTTA